>JAEEKZ010000022.1 GCA_016288635.1 Caryophanales bacterium | reverse complement strand
TCCATGGTCATTTGGATCCTTATACTGATCCGTATGCTTTTACTAAAGGTATTATAAAAATTGCATTTGGTATGCCAAAAGAGAAAATAAAAGAAGAATATGATAGATATTTTTCTGAAAGTCAAATAGATACAATGGTTAATGCAAGCAAAAACATTAAAAAACTAATATGTTTTTGCTATGCTGAAAATGATACCTATGATTATTTTCAGAATCCTGATGATATAAATACAAGATTTACAATAGAGTATAGTAATAGTCATCATAAAACTGGTTTTTATACAAACAAGAAGGATTATAAGAAGATAGATGGAAAACTTTTTAGAGTTATTCGTTTTTTAGTTCTTCATGGTTTTGATTTTCCCGATATGGAAAGAGTGCTAGATAATAGTACAAAGAATATTCCTTTTAATATATCAGTGGGAAATCGTTCCTTTATATTAAATAAAGATTTTGCACGTGAAATGAGTGATACTTTATTAACTTTTGACCGTTTTTTAATGGAGAATAATTATAGTTTGGTTTATCCTGAAGAATTATTTAATTTAGAGTCCGAGATTATTCATTTAATGGGTAAAGATGGCAGTGCATTTGAATTTAAACGTTCACATTTGGATCCTGATGTAGATATTTATTCTTCTATTGTAAAATATCTTAATTCAAATAACTATAGTATAACAGAACCGGTTATGCTTTGTGACAAAGAAGCACAAAATGTTGAAGTTGAATGTATTGATAATCAACAAAAAAAACATAGTGTTATTGTTGGTCGTGATTTGCTGAAAGAATTTATTTCATCAGATTTTCTCGATGATATAAAAAGTGCTTTTTCGGTTGGCTTTTCGTTTCCTGATGGTAATAATTTATTTGATAAAACAAGCCAAATGGTTAGAATTTCAGATTCTAAAGGTAATGAATATTTAGCTGATAAAGACCATCTTAGTTATTTTGCAAGTATTTATAGCAAGTGTAATTTTGAAGGATTTGATATAAATCTTGATCAATTATTTGATTTGAATCAGAGTGATGTTGAAATTATTGACAAGAATGGTACCAAGGTGATTTCTCGTCGAGATAGAATAATTCCTTTGTTGAATATTTATGATCATTTATGTTTAAGAGGTTTTTGTATTAGTAGTGTTGAAAATTTATTCGATGATTCTCAACCGTATATTATTTGTTACGACGAAAACCAACAAAAATGTCTTATTAATAGAAAACAAGTAGATAAAATTGTAACTTTTATTGAAAAGAAAGCACTCGAACGTGCGAAAGAAGAATTAACAGAACAAGAAAAATTATTGATGCTTGTTCCATCGTTTGAAGAAAAAATGTTTAAATGGCTACCTTATACTGCAAAAAAATGGATTCCAACTCCTGGTGTGGTTAATAAAATCCCTGCAGAAAGAAGTGGAGATTACTTTCAAAATCATAACTATGATAGACTTCAAATTTTAAAAGATGCATTCCAACCAAAAGATTATGAGGAAATGGAAGGAATTGTTTCTCTAAGTTATATTTTAGGATTATTTGATGGAAAAGAATCTACTAGTGAGAAGGCATTAAAATTTATTGTTGATTATTTTATAAGAAAGGGAGTAACCGCTAAAGAACTTCATACTACTTATGGAGCAATTAATTTATCTCATGGATATGATAAAAATTTTGCTGACTTTTTCATGTTTCATTATGCTAATGATAGTGGTGCTTTTATCAATCAATATACTTGTGCTGATATGACTGGGGAGTTATATGAAAGATTTGATGAAATACTTGCTAGTCGTCCAGAAAAAAGAATAAAAACCAATACAAGAAATAAATTATTAACCCCAGTGGATGCTATGGCTGTTATTACAGATCTTAAATGTAGAAAGATAGTTGGAGATAAAGCTGGTGATGAACGCTTTGCAAAACTGTTTGAATTGTTAGTAAGATTTGGTGCTGCCGAAAGTGAAATAAAATGGGCTACTAATCTTTATGAGAAAGCGTTGGCAATTGATGAGAAAGAAGTAAGTATTCCACATATTGAAGATACAAGTTCTAGTGAAATGAAATTTGTTTCTCATCCTAAAAGTAATATTCAAGCGTTTGTTAGTGGTAGAAAGACAAATTGTTGTTCAAGATATGGGGGTTATGCTGAAGATCGTATAACTCATACTATAGTTGATCCTGATTGGCGATATGTAACCTTTATATCTCCAAATACTACATTTTTTGACGGTTTAGTTTGGTACGACAAAAGAGACCAAGTTGTTTGTATAGATAATGTTGAAGGTGATTTTAGTCCTGCAGATAAAAGAGACTCTAGACATGTTCCTCAAATGGCTGATGCAATTATTCGTTATGCAGATGGTATTTATCTTAAAATGAGGAATCTTAATATTCCATGTAAAAAAGTAAATGTTGGTAAAGATGTGGGAACTAAATCATGGGAAATTTTCGAATACGCTCGTGATCAAAAATTAATTACTGAGGATGATAAACCATGTAATTATCCAAGGAGAAATGGAATTACGTGCGATTCTTATGAACAGTTTACATTAACCGATGATAGACTATTGAGAGTTAGAAAACCAAGACATTAAAATATGATTAAATAATTATAATTAACTATAATTTAGTTAGTTTTCTGTGTGTAAATGCTTGACATTATTGACAAAATGCGTATTATAGGGCTTGTCAATTTATAGGCGGAAAAGCGTTGTATATTTACTTGTAAATATTATCATTTTATGATAAATTTATTATAAGAATAGAGAGGTGTTGTTAATGAACGATTTTCTAAATAACATGTTTGAAAATGAAAATTTTGTTATTTTTCTCGTTGTAGCCTTAATTCTACTAGTAATTTTATTTGTAATATTCTTTGTTTTAGGTAAAAAAGATCAAAAAATGGAAATTACTAGACGTATTGAAAAGATCGAAGCAACTAAGAGACTTAATTATATGGGTGATACTATAAAAGATGATGTTAAGTCTGAAGATAAAAAAGAAGAAGTTGTTGAAGAAGAAAAAGTTGATTTAAGTGGAATAGAAGTTAAACAAGATAGATTTTATGGTGATAAGTTAAATGGTGAAACCATTGGTTTAATTGAAAATGTTGAACCAGCATTAATCACAGGTGAAGAGTCTAATTTGCTTCCGTTTGAACCAAAAGAAGATGTTTCTTCTGAAACTATGTATTTAGATTTTGTTAAAAAAGAATCTAAAATTAAAGAACCAGATAATGTAGAAATTATTGTATATGATAAGTCAAATATACATGTAAATGATGGTTCAGATTTTGGAAATGTTACAATTCCAGCATTTGACATTAATGAGTTACATAATTCTGTATCAAAGACGGAAGAAGTTGTTAGTCCTGTTCTTGTTGATAATGATAACCAAGAAGATGATCTTCAAATTAAAGATTATAGCGAAGTATTATTATTTGATGATACAGTAATGACAGATTTTGAAATGCCAAGATTAAAGATTGATTCTACTCCAGTAGATGTTAATTTACCGGATATTGGATCAATTGATTTTGGTGGAATGTCTCAAAAATAAAAGTATCCAATGTGGATACTTTTTTATTTGTTTTTATATACTTTTTAACGGTTTATTGGTATTATAATTACACGAGGTATGATTATGAGCAAGATTATTGATAATATGAATAAATTTAATAATAAATTAAGTGCTTTTGCTACAGCTGATGCTGATGCTTTAAGAATTGAAGCTGAAGAAGAAGATTATAGAAGCCCTTTTTTTAGAGATATTGATAGAGTTTTATATAGTTTGTCTTACATAAGATACATTGATAAGACACAAGTTTTTTCTTTTAAACAGAACAGTCACTTACAAAAAAGAATGATTCATGTTCAATTTGTAAGTAAAATTGCCAGAACTATTGGTAGAGCTTTAAATTTAAATGAGGACTTGATTGAAGCTGCAGCATTAGGTCATGATTTAGGCCATGTGCCATTTGGTCATGAGGGAGAAAGAATACTAAATCAAATAAGTTTGCAGGCTGGAGAAGGTTATTTTAATCATAATGTTCATAGTGTTAGATTATTGATGTATATAGAAAAATACGGACATGGATATAATCTTTGTTATCAAGTTCTTGATGCAATATTATGCCATAACGGAGAGTTTGAACAGTCTTGTTATAAACCTGTTAAAAAGAGTGTAAAAAAATTCTTAGAAGAATATGAAAGATGTTATAAAGAAGATTATTGTAAAAAATTAGTTCCAGGTACTTTAGAAGGATGTGTAGTTAGAGTAAGTGATATTATTGGATATCTTGGAAGAGATCTTGAAGATGGTATTAGAATTAGATTAATAAAAAAAGACATGCTACCTAAAAAGGTCGTTGAAGTATTGGGAACTACTAATGCACAAATTGTATCAACATTGGTAACAGATATAATAAATAACAGTATAGATAAAAAATATATCAAGTTAAGTGATGATGTATTTGATGCCTTAGTAGAATTAAAAAAATTTAATCGTGAAAATATTTACAGTAGAGCATATACTCAAGAAGAATTATTAAAAATGGAAAAGATGTTCTATACTTTATATGC
>JAEEKZ010000021.1 GCA_016288635.1 Caryophanales bacterium | reverse complement strand
GGACAAATAATAATGTATGCTGATGAAATAAGCGAATCAATGGATGAAGCAATCAAGGAAACTCAAAGAAGAAGAGAAATACAAGAAAAATATAATAAAGAAAATGGAATTGTACCAAAGACAATTGTTAAAGAAATAAAAGACGTAATTTCAAATGAAATAACAACTAAACCAGAGAAGATGACTAAGAAAGACAGAGAAAAACAAATCGTAGAAATAGAAGCAGAAATGAAAGAAGCGGCTAAGAACTTAGACTTCGAAAGAGCAATGGAATTAAGAGACATTTTATTTGAACTAAAAAGCGAATAATCGTATTTAAAAAAATAACATAATATGATAAAATTATTCATAGAATGAAAGGTGGTTATAGATATGCAAACAACATTTATATTTGGGCATAGAAATCCAGATACAGACAGTATTTGTTCAAGTATAGCCTTGTCTTATTTAAAGAATCAACTAGGAGAAAAAACTATTCCTAGAGCAAGTGGACAATTAAATAATGAAACAAAGTTTGTATTAAAGTATTTTGGCATACCAGAACCACAATACATAAATGACGTTAGAATAAGAATCAAAAATATAAAATATGATAAAAAAGCAGAATTTCATATGCATGATACCATTTTAAATGCTTATAACGCTATGGCAGAGCAAAAAATTACTGCTATACCAGTTATAGATGATGCTAAAAAGATTGTTGGTTTTGTTGCTATGAAAGATATATCTAGATTTTTAATCGAAGACAAAAGTAATCATGTTAAAACATCTTTTGATAATATTTTAAATACTTTAAATGGTGAAACTATAGTTAAAGTTGATGATGCTATAGATGGCTATATAAAAGCAATTGACGCTGAAAGAGCATCAATTGAAAAAAGTATAAAACTAAATTCAAATGATATCGTTATCGTTGGTAATAGATATAAAACAATTAAACATGCAATAGACTCAAAAGTTAAATTAATAGTTGTTGCATTTAATTCTCATATCAACAAAGATTTAATAAAAAGAGCTACAGATAATAATGTAAATATTATTAGATCTAAAATGAATATTATTGAAATAGCTAAAACCATTCTCTTAAGTAATTATTTAATTAATATTAATAGTAAGATAGTTCCTGTAATAGTATGTGAAGATGATTATTATCAAGATTTTATTACTTTACAAAGAAAAACTAATTACACAAACTATCCAGTTGTAAATAGAAAAGGTGAGTGCTTAGGTTCAATTAGTATGAGTTGGCCAAATGAGTATCAGAAGCAAAAAGTTATTTTAGTAGATCATAATAACTTTGCTCAATCCGTTGATGGTATTGAAGAGGCTGATATTCAAGAAATTTATGACCATCACAATTTAGGATCTATTGGCACATCTAATCCAATTATATTTAGATGTATGACTGTAGGTTGTACTGCAACATTAATTTATGATTTATTTAAAGAAAATAGAGTGGAAATACCAAAAGATATTGCAGGCATAATGTTATCTTCAATTATTTCTGATACGTTATTGTTTACAAGCCCAACTACTACAGAGGCGGATAAGAAAGTGGCTAACAGTTTAGCAGCAATCGCGGAAGTAGATATTAAAAAATATGGTATTAAAATGCTAAAAGCAGCCTCATCTGTTAAAGATTTAACAGTTAATGAACAAATATTCCAAGATTATAAATCATATACTGTAGGTGATCAAAAAATTGGTATTGGTCAATTAATAACTCTTGATTTCGAAGAATTAAGTAATAATATTGATGAATATGTTAAGAGATTAAATGAACTAAAATCAGTTCATCCAGGAGTATATTTATTATTTGTTACAGATATATTATCAAATGGTTCGTATGTTATATATGATTCAGACTCAGAAGAAATAATTAAAGACAGTTTCAATTTAGATCATGTAGAGCAAGGAATTTTTATTAAAGGATTAGTTTCTCGTAAGAAACAAATCCTACCTCCAATCATGGAGAGAATGGAATAATATGAAGGCTTTAATTACAGGGGCGTCTAGTGGAATAGGGAAATGTTTAGCATTATCTCTAGCAAGTAAAGGATATGATATTGTTCTTGTAGGAAGAGATAAGGAAAAACTAGAACAAGTTAGTAAGAAAATACCAACAAATTCAGAAGTTTTTATTTGTGAAGTATCAAAAGAAAAAGATTTGCATAATTTATATGATAAATATAAGAATGATAATATTGATATTTTAATTAACAATGCAGGATTTGGTTTATTTGGTTTATTTACGGAAACCGATTTAAATAGAGAATTAGAAATGATAGACGTAAATGTAAAAGCCTATCATATTCTAACCAAACTATTTTTAAATGATTTTGTAAAAAGAAATTATGGATATATACTTAATGTTTGCTCCTCAGCTGGTTTTATGGCCGGTCCAAGACTAAGTACTTACTATGCAACTAAAAACTATGTTACGAAATTAACTATGGCAATAAACGAAGAATTAAGACAGATGGGCAGTAAAGTTTACGTTGGAGCGTTATGTCCAGGACCTGTAAACACAAACTTTACGAAGACTGCAAACGGAACATTTGATGTAAAGGGATTATCTCCAGAATATGTAGCTGATTATACAACTAAAAAAATGTTCAAGAGAAAAATGCTTATTGTTCCTGGCCTTGGTGTAAGATTAGGACTATTTGCATTAAGATTTGCACCACATAGGTTAGCACTTAGTATTATTTATAAATTTCAACATAAAAAGCAAAGTAATTAATTTACATTTAATCACAATAATGATACAATTAAGTTGTAATAATGAGGTGATTTTATGAAGGATGATATAGTTAATAGCATAGACAAAATTATGAACAGTGGAGTAGAAAAACAAATTGCTAGAGATGTCAATGATACCTCATTAGAATCTGACCTTTATGTATCGCAGTATAGACGAGGATACATCAGCCCAGTATTACTTGTGTGTACAATAATATTGGTAATAATCGCAGGAATAGCATTAGGCTACTTACTTTATATAAAGTAAAGTAGCTTTTTTTTACTTGATTTATCTTACCTACAATGCTATACTCTTTTCAGTGAGGCAAGGATGAGCGATTATAAGATAGGAGATATCATTAAATGTCGCGTGTCCGGGATTGAAAATTATGGTATTTTTGTACAAGTTGATGATTCAACAAGTGGCTTAATACACATATCTGAAGTATCAAATGATTTTGTAAAAGATGTAAATAATTATGTCGAATTAGACGAAATTATATATTGTCAAGTTCTGGACGTGAATGAGAATAATTCTCAACTGAAGCTTTCAATTAAGAACATAAATTATAAAAGTACAAATGATAGTGGTATAGAGGAATCTAGATTAGGTTTCTTACCACTTAAAGAAGCATTACCAAAATGGATTGATGAAGCTTTAGAGCGATATAATGAAAAATAAAAAATACTATTAATTTAGTATTTTTTTATTTATAATGGAAAGTGTGGTGATTATATGCCAGCAGGCGGAATACATTTATGTGTTGCTAAGAAACTAGCAAAAAAGAATAAAAAATTAGATACTTTTGAATTTTATGTTGGTAACGTAGCCCCAGACTCTTGGAGAAATTCAACATCAACAAAATATAAATCTCATTTTAACAGTAGAATTTGTACAAATGATTATATGAAGTTTTATAATAAATATAAAGATCATTTAGACAACATGTTTGTATTAGGCTACTTTGTTCATCTAATCACCGATAGATATTGGTATGGTAATAAATTATATCCAAATGATTATGTTGTGCCTCCGGCTGACTACCACAGGGAAATAAGTAAAATATCTAGTTCATTAATGAAAAAATATAATATCGATAAATTAAACCATATAGATAATAATTTTATAAATTTAGTAGAGGAATTAGAGACATCAGGAATTAATAAAACAATAGATTACTTAAATAGAGAGAATTATCAAGTTGATTATGGTATAATGAAATACGACATAAATATAATTGAAAAAGAAATTGAAGAAGTATATAATTTCGTAGTAAAAGAATTGGAAAGGTTGGATAACAAATGGTAAAAGCAATTCTATTTATAATTTTGGGTTTTGCACTCCTAATTAAAGGTGCAGACTTCTTAGTAGATGGTGCAAGTGATATCGCCAAAAAACTGCATATTCCAGAAATAATAATTGGTTTAACTATTGTTTCAATTGGTACTTCTATGCCAGAGTTATTTGTTAGTACAAAAGCGGCATTAGAAGGATCTGCAGATATATCTTTAGGTAATATAATTGGAAGTAATGTATGTAACTTATTATTAATATTGGGATTATCTGCATTTATTAAACCGGTAAAATTTCAAAAAGAAACAATTAAAATTGAAATTCCAATGTGTTTAGCTATAACTGTATTATTTTTTATATTGTGTAATACTGGTAAAACACTATCAAGAATAGAAGGTATATTATTTCTTCATCTATTCTTAATGTTCATTCTATACACAATTTATATGGGAATGCAGGGAGATAATAAATTCCACTTTGGTAAAGAGAAAAAAATATCTTTACCTAAAAGTATCCTCTTATTATTACTCGGAATAGTAGGATTAAAATATGGTGGAGACTTAACTGTTGATAACGCCGTATATGTTGCTCAACAGTTAAATATCAGTGAAAAAATAATTAGTATGACTGTACTAGCAATAGGAACAAGCCTACCAGAACTAGTTACTAGTGTAACTGCTGCAATAAAAGGTGATAGCGATATAGCAATTGGTAATATCATTGGATCAAATATCTTCAACATATTATTAATAATTGGATTATCAGCAGCTATAACACCTCTTGCATATAACGTTTCATATAACATTCAAATGTTTACACTTATATTTGCAATGATATTGTTGGCATTATTTCCATTCATTAAGCCAAAAAATGTAATGAGCAGATTTAACGGATTAGTATATCTAATAGTGTATATCGGCTATATGGTAGTATTATTTATAATCTAAAAAAAGTTGCATATAAAAATGCAATTTTTTTAATTTATAATCGATTTTTAGTACAAAAGTGTTATAATTAAAATAGTGGAGTATACTAATATGGCACGAGTAATGAATAAGACCGAAAAAATTACCGAATATATTAAAAAAATTGTTAGTAAAGCCAACAGTCGCTATCCTAATTTAATTAGTGAAGAAGCAATGCAACAGGCCATAAATTTTTACGTGTCCAGGTCAGAGCGATATGACGTATTAACCGAAGAAATAAATGAAAAGATAAATGAGCAAATAAAACAAGAACAACGTAGACAAGAAATGGTTGCTAAAAACGATAAAAACTCCAGACCATTTTCACAAATAAAGAATGCTATTGATAAAGTAAATGCAATACTAAGTAAGCATAGACTAAAAGTTTATATATCAGGAGGAGCCGTTCCATATTTATTATTAAATACCGACTCCAATAGATTGCATAACGATATTGATTCAGTATGTCATTTATCACAAATGTCAATGATTCGAAAAACTCTTACTGCTGAAGGACTATATATTCCTCAGTGGGATAGTTTAAATAATGCCAAAGATGGTATTGATTATGGATTTGAAATTAGAGTTGATGGAGTTCCTTTTGGAGTATTTCCATACACAATTGATCCAGATGGATTAATAACTCAATATTCGTACAATCCTTTTACAACAGAGTGTAAGGTGAAAATCTTAAAAGTACAAAAACTATCTGATTATGTTATGTCATACAAAAGCAAAAGCGGTAGGATATATAGCACAGTTAGTCTAGAATATATTAAGAAAACAAAAGATTATTCTGGTAGAGCAAAGGATAGACATGATTCAGAAGTAATCAAAAAAATTGGTTTAGTAAGAAATGATGTTTATGAAAGAGTAGAAATGTACCAGGAAATACAAAAACTAAAAGGAAAATCACTACGAAAAAAGAAAGAAAGAACATTTGTAGTGAGCTGTAATGATAGAGAAAAATATGAAGAACTAAAAGGGGAAACAAGAGAAGTACAACAAATAACAGAGGAAGATAAGGAAATAGCTAAAGCTAATAAGAAAAAAGGATATGTTAATTCCATATTAGTGGTATTTTCCGTGATTGTTCTCGGAATAATAATTGCAACAATATGTTATTTTCTTTTTAAGACAAAATAGAATAGGAGAGATAAAAAATGTTAGACAAAAATCCAGAAACTATAAGACAATATATTGAAACTATGATTGAACAAATTAATAAAAAGCATCCTAATGCTTTTGACGAAAAGAAAGCAGAAGAGATCATTAATATGTTCGTTGAACAAGCACAATCTGATACTCTAAAAGAAGATATTTCAATTTACTTTGAGCAGGAATTAGCTGCTAGAGGATTGAATAAACCAAAAGAAGAAATTGAAGAAGCAGAAAAAATAAGCGAAGATTTATTAGATAAAAAAGGAAAAACCTTTAGAGAAGTAAAAGCTGCATATAATGATTTTGCAACATTACTAAAAAGTGGTGGATTGCATGCATATTTATATGGAGATATCGCAGATTATTTAATAGAGGATAACAATTCAAGAGATTTTGATGCCATAGATATGACATGTGATATAAAAGATATTCAAGCAATAAGACTAGCATTAGTTGAAGCTGGAAAGAATAATAATATGTCTGATAGTATTACAAGCAATGCTGGAGACTATGGATTTGAATTTGTGTTTGAAGGAGTTCCAATTAATGTAAAACCATTTGAAATTAATGATGGCGTAATAACTCAATACTCTTACGATTCAAAAACTCAGACAGTAACAACAACAAAATATAATGAAAATCCAAGAATACCATATACTATGGAAGCAAAAGGTACAGGATTTAATAATGATGGAGTAATGTACGAGAGAATAAGTCCGTTTTATGATAAAAATAAAGGTGAAATAACACAAGATAATATAGAAAATGAACAAGGTGGTCAAGAAGCATCAGCTGAAGAAAACGGTGCAGAAGTATATGACGTTTCAACTGTAGTAGAATACGGTGAAGATTTAACGCCAGAGCAAGCAGCTAATCTTCCGTTTTCACCAATGACAGAAGAACAAAGAATACAATATGAGCAAATAAAAGCAAAAAATGAACAACTAGTTATGGAAAGAAGCGGAAATGTAAGAATGATTAAAAAGGATCCTCATAAACTTCCTCAAGCAGGATATGTAGATACATCATTAATTCTTGTTTGTGTTATGCTACTTGGCGTAATCGTTGTTGCATTATGTTATTTATTTTTGAGGTAATAATATGGATATAAATAATTTGTATAATATAAAAAGAAATCATGATTTATTATATAGAAAAAAACTTGAAGAATTCTATACACATGCTTCTGAATTTTCTAATTTTTCTAATGGTAAGTTTATGATAGAAAAAACAACAAGCCTAAATAAATTATCTTTAAAAGGTTATATACTAGAAACCGAATTTTGCATCAATCTTAAAATTAATAATATTGTGAAATATACTTTAAACGAATTGAAAGAAATGGTTTCTAAATATGAAAATACAGCGCAAACAAATTTAGAAGAAATTAAAGCTGGAATATATTTATATGAGCTTATTGAGGACATGGAATTTATTGAAAGAGATAAAATTCATGATGAAAAAGAAGAAATAAGCGAAGTAGTTCCAAACATTTTAAAGGTTACTAAAGAAAATTGCGAAGCAAAATATTTTGAAATCAAGAAAGAACTTGATGAAAAACTAACTGCAGAACAAGTAAACTATGCTATGCCAATTGTAAATGAAATTTTTACTTTCATTATGAATGGTTATACACAAATTCCAATTGATAATATATAAAAATGAGTGTTAATCACTCTTTTTTAAATTATTAACGAAAAATATACATTTTTTCTTGTTTATGACTTGAGTTTGTGATAAATTGAGAGTAGGGAGTGTAAGAAAATGGAAGATGTAGAAAAGATTTTAAATAAAATTGAGGGTTCAGGCTTAAGTGATGAAATAAGAGAACAAGCAAATATACCCAGAGGGGCTAATATTGGATTAGACGAGAATGATAAAGAAGAAGTTCGTAGTAAAATAAAAGCAATTGTTGCAGAACAAAATCGTAGAGAAAAACTTAGCGAAAGAGAAGAACAAGAAAAATACGGAAGAGCTGCGTAGAAATCAAAAGCCTATATTGTGGGCTTTTTTAAATGCCTAAAAATACTATCAAAAAAATTCCTTGATAAATATCTTTTTTAATTTTATAATTAAGTTAGATTATATTAATAATCTATAAATATAAACCGAATGGAGGAAGAAATGGAACATATTTTAATTCCCATTTTAACTCTAATTCTTGGTATTCCTGTCGGGGGATTTGGATTTTGGCTAATTAATAAAGGTAAAGAAAAGTCAAACCAAAATAAAGCTAATAAAATAATTGAAGACGCAAAAAAAGAAGCTGATAAAGCAAAAAGAGATGCCCTTCTTGAATTAAAGGAGGAATCATATAAACTTAAATCTCAAACTGATCAAGAAATTAAGGAAAAGAAAAAAGATATTCTTCAAAGCGAGAATAGACTAATGCAAAGAGAGTCTAATCTTGACAAGCGCGAAGAAATGTTACAAAAAAGAGATTCAAATCTTGATGAAAAAGAACAAAATTTATTGGCAAAACAAAAAGAAATACAAGAAAAAGAAGTTAAGATGGATCAGCTAATTAAAGATGAAATAGCTGAACTTGAAAAAATATCTAAGTTTAGTAAAGAGAAAGCTCATGATAAACTTATGGATATGGTTGAAAAGAATATGGAGCTAGAAATAGCGGAATATATTCAAAACGAAGAAACAAAAGCAAAACTTGAAGCAAATGAAAAGGCAAAACAAATAATTGTAGGATGCATGGAAAGATATTCTTCTGATGTTGTAGAAGAACAAACTGTAAGTACAATAGAATTGCCTAATGATGAAATGAAAGGACGTCTAATTGGACGTGAAGGAAGAAATATCAGGACTATTGAGTCTGTTACAGGAGTGGACTTAATAATTGATGATACACCTGAAATAATTGTTATTTCATCATTTGACCCATTAAGAAGAGAAATTGCTAAAATTACAATTGAAACACTAATTAAGGATGGAAGAATTCATCCAGGAAGAATCGAAGAAATCTATGATAAAGTATGTAAAGATATTAATGCTAGAATACTTGAAATAGGTAATAAGACAGTTAATGAATTAGGACTTACTAAAGTAGATCCTGAAATGATTAAATTAATTGGTAAATTGAATTTTAGAACAAGTTATGGTCAAAATGCATTAAAGCATTCAATCGAAGTTGCAAACTTAACTGGTTTACTTGCTAGTGAACTAGGCGAAAATGTAACATTAGCAAAAAGAGCAGGTTTACTACATGATATTGGTAAAGCAATTGACTTTGAAGTTGAGGGATCACATGTAGAAATCGGCGCAAATGTAGCTAAAAAATATCATGAAAATGAAACAGTAATTGATGCAATAGAATCCCATCATGGCGATAAAAATGCTAAAAGTGTTATAGCAGTACTTGTTAGTATTGCAGACTCTCTATCAGCAGCTAGACCTGGTGCAAGAAACGATTCGTTAGAAAACTACATCAAGAGACTAGAACAACTTGAGGAAATTGGAAACTCTTATGAAGGAGTTGAGAAGACTTATGCTATGCAAGCAGGACGTGAAGTTCGTGTTATGGTTAAACCTCAAGAAATTGATGATACTAAGAGCTTTAAATTGGCAAGGGATATTAAAGAAAGAATTGAAAAAGAAATGCAATATCCTGGTACAATTAAAATTACTGTTATTAGAGAATCAAGATATCAAGAAGAAGCAAAATAATTTGCTTCTTTTTTCTTATTTATGTTATTATATTAATGTATGAATATAAAAAAATAAGGAGGAAGATATATGTTCTTGGTTGTTGAAAAAAAACATTATGGAAAATATATAGTATTAGTAACATTCCTTGTTTTAATTATGTTTGTTTCTAATTCTTATTCTTACTTTGACACAACTGGAGATAGTGCCGCTATAACAAATGCAACCGCTACAGTTCACGTTGAAGGAGGATTAACTTTTTCAAACGAAGAAAAAATAACTTTATCTTTAAATAGAGAAAACTTTGGAGAAGGATCAGGCAACCTAAGCGATTCAATAAATGCAAAAGCAACATTAATCGCAGGAACTGATAGAAAGCATGAATCAGATTATTATAATGTATATTTAAATATAGCTAAAAATGGTTTTAAATATTCAACTGATGATAATAAAACAGAACTATTATTAAAAATTAAGAACCCTTCAGGGATATATTTAAATGCTATTGAAGGATTAGAATATGATGACGAAAATGAAGGCTTTGATATAACTGAAAAAACAGGATTAATTGGAGTCGCTATTAATCAATATATTAATGTTGGAAATAAGTCTAAAATTGTAGATGAATGGGAATTTGAATTGACTTTTATTAATCTAGAAACTAAT
The DNA here is from genome assembly GCA_016288635.1 of Caryophanales bacterium. Taxonomy (GTDB): domain Bacteria; phylum Bacillota_I; class Bacilli_A; order RF39; family UBA660; genus JAEEKZ01. Next base: position 7,916 of record JAEEKZ010000021.1, on the reverse strand, counting down.
CAATCAATTAATGAAGGTAAATCAATTGAAATTAGAGTATTATTACAAAAAGAAGAATTTAAAATTCCAACACTTGCACCAAATAACACTTGGTATAGTGAGATTGAATCATCAGTAAATGATATTACAAGTATTAATGTTCTAGACAGTTATACACCAACCGGTGAAGAAAGTAAAACCTGGGACTGTAGTAATGAATCAACTGGACTAGTAACATGTTATTTGGATTCAACAGGTAAGAAAATTACCATCGCTGGAAATGGAACAGGTAACATTTATGCTAATGAAGATTCATCTAATGCATTCTCATTTGCAAGTATAGAACAAATTGAAGGATTAGATGTACTAAATACAAGCAACGTTACTAATATGAGTAGAATGTTCTATGGTACAGGCACTAGCACAATGTTTGATATTGGTGATATCAGTAATTGGGATACTAGCAATGTTTTAGATATGTCTGAAATGTTTGCTTATTCTGGAACAGGAACAAGAACATTTAGAATTGATATCAGCAATTGGAATATGAGTAATGTTAATAACTTAAAAGATATGTTTGCTGAATCAGGTACAAGTGCACTAATTTGGTATGTACTAATACCACCAACTAATGGCAATCGTGTAAAAAACACTCAATCAAGAATAGTTGGTAAAAAAGCAAATATCCGTTATACAGTGCGTGATAGATCGTTTACAATCATGGAATATGAAGAAGACGAAGAGCAAGAAGAATAAAAGAATACTTATGTATTCTTTTTAATTTGCTTTTTAGCCTAATTTTTGCTATATTAAGAGCATAGTAAAGAGAGGATGATAGAGATGTTTATTGGAGAAGACCCTATTCATATTAAGACAGAAACAAGAGAGGATATTGCGGAATTAGTATTAATGCCAGGTGATCCTCTAAGAGCAAAATATATTGCTGAAAATTTTTTGAAGGATGCTAAACTAGTTACAAGTGTAAGAAACATGTTTGGTTATACAGGTTTCTTTAATGGCGTAAGAGTAACTGTTATGGCAAGTGGTATGGGAATGCCAAGTATGAGTATTTATGCATTCGAATTAATTCATTATTATCATGTTAAGAAAATAATTAGAATTGGTACTTGTGGTGTAGTTAATCCAGATGTACAAGTTCCAGAAATTATTTTAGCTAACAAATTCTTTAGTGAATCTAATTTTGCATATTCATACAATGATTTCAAAGGCCACATTGTAGATGTTAATAAAGAATTAAATGAGCAAATTCTTGACGCAGCAGCAGAACTAGGTATGAAAATTCACGTTGGAACTATGATTACTGCAGATGTATTTGGACCATATGTTGGAATGGATAGATTATTAAATAGAATGCCTAATGGATTAAATCCATTAGGAGAAGAAATGGAAGGATATGCATTATGCCACATTGCTAATTCAATGGGTATTCAAGCATCAGTAATGGCTACAGCGGTAGACTCAAAATATAGTGATACTATATTAACTCCAGAAGAAAGACAAACTAGTCTTAATGATATGATTACTCTTGCTTTAAATGCAATTATTAAATAATATGATTATTGATTTACAAGAATTAAACCATAAAGATGAAATAGTAATAGATGAAGATATTACTTTTGAAATTGTGCATAAATCTATAAAAGAAATAAAATATGCTCACTTCACAGGAAAAGTAGTTAATGATATTACTGGAGAAATTGTCTTAAGTGGAGTATTAAAAGCTGACATAATTCTATACGATAGTGTTGATTTATCAGATTATCCTTTAAATTTGGAGTTAAATATTGAAGAAATTTGTGATAACGAACAAAAAACACTTGATATAAATGAGATTTTATGGCACAATATTGTACTGGAAGTTCCCATTAGAGCAACAAAATGCACTGATTCACATTTAAAAGGTGAAGGTTGGGAAATGAAGGATGAAGATTCTGTGGATGATGAAATTGATCCAAGATTAGCAAAACTTCAAGAATTATTTAAAGGTGGTGAATAAACATGGCAGTTCCTTTTAGAAGAACAAGTAAAACTAAGAAAGCAATGCGTCGTACACATTTAAAGAAGGAAGCTCCAACTATGGTAAAATGTTCTAAGTGTGGTGCAACTTTAAGACCACATAGAGCTTGTACTAAGTGTGGTAATTATGACGGAAAACAAGTAATTGAAGTAAAAAGTGATGATGAAAAATAATAGTCTTTAATGACTATTTTTTTGTTAAGGGGATTTATGGAAAGGTTTAATTATAAAGCATTATTATTGGATTTAGATGGAACTTTAATTAACAGTGAAAAAGCATTCTTTTCATGTTTTCGTGATGTTCTAAAAGATCACTACGGAGTGTTAATAACTAGTGAGGAATATAAAAAGTACGAGCTAGAACAGAACGCTTTATTAATTGAAATGAAAAGAAGAGAATATAACTCTTTAAGAAATGTTACAGATTCAGAGGTAATGCAACATGTTTATGGTAGTTATGAAGAATATTTTAAAAGAATCATTAGAGAGAAAATAGCTAAAAGTAATTTTGAATTACTAAAAATGTTAAATGAAAAAGGTATTCGTTTAAGTTTAGTAACAACATGTAGAAAAAGATATATAGATTTATTATTAGAGTTATATGATTTATATTCAACATTTGAATATATTGTTGCTAGAGAAGACGTTCCTAAAGAAGAATTAAAACCACACCCAAGAGCATATTTAATGGCATTAAATCAAATGGGATTAAAGCCACATGAAGCATTAAGCTTAGAAGATTCTAAAAGAGGTGTAGATGCCGCAGTAGCAGCAGGTATACCCGTTATAAAAGTGGATTCATTTACTGCAATAAAATATCATGATGATAGATGTGTTGAGGAAGAATCTGCAAATGAAGTATTACAAAGAATACTAAAATCAAAATAATTTGTAATTAACAACATTACTCGACAATTTTTATGCTTTTACTCATCTATAATACAGTCTCTGTAAAGGAGAATTAGATGAAAAAAATATGGAAATTGTTTGCAGTAATGTTGTTTTTATTTATGGGTATTAATACTACACGGGCCGCAACATTATCAGTAGAAAAAACTGGATATTATTTTGAAAGAGGTAATGGTGATGGATCTATTCACTCATCATATTTTCTAAAGAATTTTTACATGGATAACAAAGACGCTTATTGTATAGAACCAGGTACTCCAGAAGGAGATAGTTCAACTAATTATGTGTTAGGAAGCATTAATAACACCACATATAACGCTGGGACAATGAAGAAGGTAGCATTAATAGCATATTTTGGCTACAACTATCCAGGACACAATACTCAAAAGTATAGAAGCGCAACACAAGGATTAATTTGGAAAGAATACTTTGGAGAAAATTCTTGGTACAAGTTTTCAACAGAGAAAAACGGAGCAGGAGAAATATTTGATGTATCAGCAGAAGATCAAGAAATAACTTCATTAGTTAATTCGTATTATACAGTTCCCAATATAGGTTCTAATATCAAAGGTATCGTTGGCGAAACCATTACTCTAGAGGATATCAACAAAGTATTAAAATATTATGATATTTCTTTTGATGGGGGAACATACTCAGTAAATGGAAACAAACTAAGTTTAACATTAAGTAGTGCTGGAAGTTATACACTATCTTTCAACAAGAAAAAAATATATAAAGAACCATATAAAATATATTATGCAGATGGATATCAAGATATTGTTGTTCCTGGCGAAGTAGAAAATGTTAGTAAAAGTGTAAATGTAAATATTGGCTATGGGTCATTAATTGTCACGAAGAAAGATAGGGAAACAAGTACCCCACAGGGAAATGCATCCCTTTATGCTGCAACATATTATTTATATGATAAAGATATGCATACGGTTAAGGCAGTAATGACTGATAAAAATGGCATAATTAAAATGGATAAACTAAGCTATGGAACATATAAACTTGTGGAAGCTCATGCTAGTGTAGGATATACTTTGAACGAAGAAGTACAAACTATAAACATAATAAATGAAAATCCAGTATATATTGATGTATACGAAGATGTTATTAAAAATGAAGTAAAAGTCCATAAAACTATTAAATTAAACAACGAATATATTGGTGAAAGTAATATTATATTTAATATTTATTTAAATGATAAATTATATAAATCTATAACTACAAATAGTAATGGTGATGCTAGTGTTATTTTACCTTTTGGAGAGTACACTTTTAAACAACAAAATACTACTCCAGGATTTGCTAAAACTGAAGATTTTAAAGTAAATGTTATTAAGAAAAATGAAGTTAAAAATATAAATATTGAAGATAAAAGATTGGGCATTTATTTAAAAGTTAATTTAGTTGATACTAACGGAAGGGTAGAAAGAGAAAATATTAAATTTAGAATTAAAGATGTAGATAATGACATATATTTAGAAGGAGAATATAGTACTAATAACAAAGGCGTAATTTATGCTGATAAAATAATACCAAATGGTAAATATGAATTGATTCAGGAAACAAGAGTTAGTGGATATTTACTAAATACTGAACCATTAAAATTTGAAGTAAATGAAGATACAGTAACAATTTTAGAAAATGATAAAGACTACTTAGAATTATATTTTTATATTCAAAAAATACATGGCGGAATATATGTTGATTCTGAATCGGAAATAGTTTCATTTATAGGAAATGATATTCAATACAGTCTTACCAATTCTTCAATTAATTTTAAGGTTTATTCACAAGAAAAATTAATATTTGAAGGAGAAACCGACTTCGATAATAAAGTGCTTGTAGATGATTTAGAATTGGGTGAATATGTATTATACTGGTATTCTCAAGATGGATATGAACTAGGTAAATATAATATATGGCTAGATGAAAAAGGCGGTTTAGAACCCAAAGTATATGAGAATGTTCATATAATAGATTACTTAGATAAAGGAATAGTAAACCTGATTAAAAAGAATAATGATAATGAATTTCTAGAAGGTGTAACTTTTAATCTATTTGATCAAGACAATAATCTATTATTAGTAAAAGATACAAATGATGAAGGGTTAATAAATTTAGTCTTACCAGTAGACAATTATTATTTTCAAGAATATAAAACGCTTAATGATTATGAATTAAATGATGAAGAGATAAACTTCGAAATTATAAAGGATAATGTTACTAATTTAAGTGTTATTAACTGCCTAATTGTAAAAGAAGAACCTGTTGTAGATGAACCTACTATAGAACCAGAAGTAATTGTTGAACCTATTATTAATCAAGAAGAAATAATAGAAGAGCCGGACTTACCAATAGAGCCAACCCCAGATGAGAAAATAATACCATCTACTGTACAGGATAAAGAAATAACTGAGACTGCTATAATAGAATCTCAAGTTGAGTCAGAAGATATAATCGAGCCAATATTACAAAAAGAGTCTGGAGACATAGTTATTGATAATGTCCCAAACACATATATAAGTGATTCTTTTAAAAGAGTATTTATATTAACGAGTCTTCTAATAGTACTTGTTATTTATTATGAAAAGTATAAAACTTATTAGTATTCTATTATTTATTTTAAACTTAAATGGAAGTGTTTATTTCAATCCAATTGTAATTAATAATATCGGCAGTCAAAATACCATATTAGAAGATTATTACATGATTATAAACATTCCTAAGATAAAGCTATATAAAGATATTAATAAGATAGATAGCATTTATAACACTGTTGATTATGGAATAGAATTATTATACGAAGAAGATAATCTAATTGTATTAGCATCGCATCGAGGAAATAGTTATATAGCTTATTTTAATAATTTGTACAAACTAGATAATAATGACATTGTAAGGCTATGTGTCGGTAAAATTTGGAAAGAATATAAAGTGGTGGATAAATACTATATAAAGAAGAATGGTAAAGCAACAATAAAAAGAAATAAAGAAAAAGACACATTAGCCTTAATTACCTGCGTTAAGAATCACCCCAAAATACAAGTTGTATATATATGTGAAAGTTCATAAAGCCCCAAATAATTTGGGGTTTTATTCATTATATGGTATAATGTCTCTTAGTGCTGGAAGTGAATATATGAAAAGATATAAAACAAATAACATTTACAATATGGGTATAGATATTGGATCAACTACAGTTAAACTAGTCTTAATGAATAAGAATAATCAAGTCTTATTTAAAGCTTATAGAAGACACTATTCTGATACAAAAAAGACTATAAATGAATTATTAAATGAAGTATTAGATCAATATAAAGATGTTAAGTTTACTATTACCTTAACTGGTAGTGGTGCCATAAGCTTAGCAAAATACTTGGGGGTATCATTTGTACAAGAAGTTATTGCATGTAAGAATGCAATTAGCAAATATGCACCTCAAACCGATGTTGCAATAGAACTTGGCGGAGAAGACGCTAAGATTATTTATTTTGACCAAACAATTGAACAAAGAATGAATGGTTCATGTGCCGGTGGTACTGGTGCATTCTTAGACCAAATGGCAGTTCTTTTAAACACAACAACTGAAGGTTTAAATGATTTAGCTAAAAATGGTGAAACAATTTATTCAATTGCCTCAAGATGTGGAGTATTTGCCAAGACTGACATTCAACCATTATTAAATGAGGGAGCAAGAAAAGAAGATGTTGCTTTATCTATTATGCAAGCTGTAGTTAATCAAACTATTTCTGGTTTAGCATGTGGAAAACCAATCAAAGGAAATGTTATCTTTTTAGGAGGTCCTTTAAATTATTTATCAGTATTAAGAGACAGATTTGTTGTAACTCTTAATTTAAAGCCTGAAGAAGTTATTGTACCTGAAGATGCAATGCTATTTGTTTGCATGGGTGCAATTTTAGATAAAGAAAAGAAAGAAATATATTCTTACCAAGAATTATTGAAATTACAAGAAAAATTAAATGATTTTACAGAAAGTGAATCAACTGATTTACCGGCTTTATTTAATGATGAAAAAGAATATAAAGCATTCTTAAAAAGACAGGATAAAAATAAAGTTCCAAGAAAAGATTTAAAATCTTATGTAGGTGATGTATTTGTTGGTATAGACGCAGGTAGTACAACTGCCAAAGTTGTAGCAATCGACTCAGAAGGTAACTTATTATATGAGAATTATTGTAGTAACAAAGGAACACCAGTAGACACTGTTAAGACCATGTTATTAGACCTTTATGATAACTTACCAGCTAAAACTGTTATCCGTAGTAGTGGATCAACAGGATACGGTGAAATGCTTATAAAAACCGCCTTTAATCTAGATATATCTGAAATAGAAACAATGGCTCATTATGAAGCGGCTAATTATTTTCTACCTGGTGTAGAAAGCATCATTGATATTGGTGGCCAAGATATGAAATATATCAAGATTAAAAATAATGCTGTTGATTCAATAATGCTTAATGAAGCATGTTCATCTGGATGTGGTTCATTTATTGAAACTTTAGCTAAAAGCTTAGATATTAGTGTTGCTGATTTCGTATCTTTAGCAGTTCATTCTGATCATCCAATTGATTTAGGTAGTCGTTGTACAGTATTCATGAATTCTAAGATAAAGCAAACACAAAAAGAGGGTAGACCTCTTGGTGATATCTTTGCTGGTTTATCATATTCTGTTATCAAAAACGCTATTACTAAAGTAATGAAAATAAGAGATTATGAAACTTTAGGAAATAAGATTGTTGTTCAAGGAGGGACCTTCTTGAATGATGCTGTACTAAAAGCATTTGAAAACTTAACAGGAAAAGAAGTTATCAGACCTGATATTGCAGGCTTAATGGGTGCTTATGGTGTTGCTTTAATAGCATTAAACAACTTTAAGCAATATGAAGATCAAGATATTAAGAGTTCAATGTTAGATAAAGAAGGTATTTTATCTTTAGAAATAAAAACATTACATTCAAGAT
>JAEEKZ010000020.1 GCA_016288635.1 Caryophanales bacterium | reverse complement strand
TTTTGATACAAAATTTTAAAGAGCATAAGAGATTGTCCCTTAAATCTATTCAAACCTAGATAAATACTAGGTTCTTTATAGGGACAAACTTATTTTGCACTTGCAAAATTAAACCATAGAAATGGTCGATATTGAACTACATTCCTTTATTTATAAGTAATAATTATGGTTGTAATTATGGTCTAGGAAAGTTTGGATTAGGATTATATGGTTCAAGTGGTGTGAATCCTCCTGGATTATATCCTGGAGTAAATGGTGGCTTTTTATCTGAAAAATCTATAAGACTCATTCCATCTACATTATCTCCATTATATTTAACTTGGTAATGTAAATGTGGTCCTGTAGAATATCCAGTTGTACCAATTCCAGCTAATTCATCACCAGTTTTAACAGATTGTCCTTCTCTTACTTTTGATGTACCTGGATATAAATGTGCATATATTACTGTATATGTAACATCATCATCTACAGGACATTCTAAATAAATTTGATTTCCTCCTCCACCATTTTTATCAGTTACATTTTCTTTAAATGGAAAACTAACTTTTTTAATTGTTCCATCGCATACGGCTTTAACTGGTGTTTTATTCCCTCCTGCTAAATCCCATGCTGAATGAACATCTTGTTTTCCAAAAACAATTCTTTCTTCCATAAAAAAAGAAGTTACTGTAACCTTTGAAAAATCTACTGGTGGTGAAAAAGGTTTATTTTGTATTTCATCAACTTGATCCTTATCTATCTCTTTACAACCATCATAAATTTTATATTTAGGTAAAGTACATACTTCACTAATTTCTTTTAATCTATTATCTTCTAGATCTATATTATCTCTATAAATATCATAAAATGATAATTTATCATCTTCCAAATAGAAATATAAAATTCTATTTAATGGAACATATCCATATCCAGCTTTGATTGCTTTATTTAAAGTTTCTTTATACATATCAGCATAATCCATATTATTTTCTACATAATTATCTGTTATGTTCGCTCCGAAAAAGTCTAATACCATAAGAACGGGAATTAATATTACTAATCCCATAACAACCATTCCAGTTGTACTTCCCATGACTATTTTTAATATCTTACTCTTACCTTTTTTGTGTTTCATCTCATACTTCCAACTCTGGATCTAATTTGAAATAATCTTTAACTTCAGCAATATTAACTGTCATTCTATCTTTTAAATCTAGATCATCGGTTTCTTCTTTATATGAATTCAATCCGTTTATATAGTCATCAAATTTCTTTTCATCAAACATCTTTTTAATTTCAAAATATGCATCTGAATCTGAATTATAACAATCCATAAATTCATAATAATCAGAATCTTTAATTAGTTCTATTCCATCAAAAATTATATAATCTTCTTTTAATGAATCATCTACTTCAAAATTATTTGATTCTAATTCATATTTCAAACTAGTAAAATCCATATCAGATTCTTTAGACCATGGGATTGGAGAAAATAACCAATTTTGATTATTCTCATCATACAAATAAGCATACTCACAATCACTATTTTTACAATCAATTTTAAATCTATCTAGATTCTTTGATGTCTTAGGACAAGTGTGTTTCCAATCCTCATCTCTTTCTCTATTGTAAAAAATACATACATCATCTTGCTTTTCATCTGTTGCACCAAAGCTATGAGGTTTATTAGGATCAGGAAAAATATGTTCACATAGGACAGACATATCACCATTTTTTATTAATTGATTCATTTTGTTTATATTATTATATTCATTAAATAAAATAGAACCATTATGTTCTGGATAACCATCCCAATGACAATAAATATGATCTACTGATCCATCTCTTCTTAATATTCCTATTTTACTTCGTGTTCCCATTTGAATCACCTTCTCCCATCATTTCTCTTTCTAACTCTGTAGCTCTAACCCAAATTCTTAATCGATTTTTAGAATCTACACTTAATAAAAATTCTCCTCTTTTTGCTTCTAATAAGAAATTCTTTTGTGTTTCTGTTAAAGGATTTTGTTTAAATAATTCTAGATATGCAAGAAGATCATCTTCTTTTAACATACCTATCATTTGATACTGACAGTTATTAAAAACTGCTGTAGCATGTCTTAATATTGCTTGATTACCAACAAAGTCTTTAACTGATTGTGTAGCTACAACTAAAGCACCAGAATACTTTCTAATTCTTCTAGCTAATTGTCCAAAATTTCTTAAAACTTCAAAATTATTTTCATCTATGAATAAGTGAAATTCATCTGCAATAATCATTACATGTTTTCTATCTTCTACATTTAACTTATCATTATTAATCTTATTTGCAACAATACTATTATTCAAATAAGTTAATAGATTTAATGTTTGTGTATTAATTAATCTTTGATTTCCACTATATAGTAATTCTTGTAAATTAAATGCAATTAAATCATTATCAAGATTGATTGTTGTATATCCATCAAATAGATATGCATCAGTTCCAGTTAGGAATCTAGATAATAAAATATCTAATTGTTCAATAATCTTTTCTTTTTCTTTACTTCTAACATCTTTTTTATACTCTGGTAAGAATTCATATAATTCAGAAAATTTTGGATATTCTTCTGGCTTCATATTTTGCAATGTATTAATTGAGGTATTCTTAAATATTCCTTTTTTGTTATATAACTTTTCAACTACTGCTAATAACATTACAAGTTCTTTTTCAGATATACTTTCAAAAGCTGTTTTAAAGAATGCTTCAAGAAATCCTAAGTGTTTAGCTAGAGGACAATCTGTTTCTTTAGTATCATG
>JAEEKZ010000019.1 GCA_016288635.1 Caryophanales bacterium | reverse complement strand
TTTACTTCTAATAGCACTAGCCATTAAAGTATATTCTGTTTCTCTTTCTAAACTCATATATACTTCTGGTAACTCTTTTGTTATTTCCAATGCTTTTTCATCTTTAAAAGTATCTGGAAAAGTTCTACTGCAAAAAACTCTTCCTCGCATCGGAACAAACAATGTTTCTTCTAAAGTATCTAAATTTAATTTATCCATAAATACCTCCCAATAATTATTCATTTCCTTTTAAACTTGTAACCATATCAATTCTTTTTATCTTTCTAGCTAAAAACTTTGATACAAGATAAGAAACTACGAATGTTCCAATTGCTGATATTATGTAAGTTCTCGTTGTTATAAATGCTCCAAAGTCATAGTGTTCTTCTATAGCTGTTTTAAATAACCAATCTGTTAAATAAAATCCCATTGGAAGACCAAATATAATTGATACTATTGCTACCCAATTATTTTGTTTAATGAATATATTCTCGATTTGTTTATCTTTAAATCCTAACACTTTTAATGTGGCAAATTGATATTGTTTTTCTGTATAAGAAAGAATTCCTAAATTATAAATTATGATTCCACCAAGAAGTATAGCTATGCTGATAATTAATACCAACATTGTTTTCATCATAGAAAGCATTCCTGCCATACCCTCTTTTAAACTATCAATATCTTGAATAGCTTCTATGTTTTTTATTTCTTTCGTTTTACTTAGATCAATATTTGTGTATAATGCATCTGGCTTGTAATTTATTCCAAGACTTTCTAAATATTTTTTTGTCATTGAAACATTTTGATTTTGTGGATCTTTATTAAATCCTATAATCTTTGATGTATAGTAATTATTATCTCCATAAATATGCCATGTTATCTCATCACCTAATTTATAACCTTTAGTAGATGCTAACTTATATGTCACATATATTCCATCATCTGTTGGTTTATCTTTAATCTTATTTTTATTATCAACAAATCTTACATAATTACCTGCATCTGTAACGAATATGTTATTGGATTCTCTTTTGCCAGCTTCATCTTTAATTTCTATTCCAAGACTTTCAGAAGTATATTCTCCATATTTATCATATAATGCTTGTAATTCATCTTCTTTTAAATTATCTTTAATATTTAATTTATATTTAAAATTATATAAATCTTCAAATTGTAGTTTAACAAAAAAGTTCATTGAATCTAACATTCCTAAAGCACATACTATTAATGTACAACAGCCTACTACTCCAGCTAAGCCCATGAATGTTCTCATCTTATTTCTTAAAATATCTCTTATATTCCATTTAGTAGAAAATCCTAGCTTTTTAAAGAAGCCCTTTTTTGTTACATTAAGTGCACTACCTTTTATACTTGGTAATTTAGTTCTTAGTGTTTCTGCAGGGTTTTCAGATAGAATACTTCTACCTGTAATATAAGTTATAACTGCAACTATAAGAACAACAATTATTGCCATATAATAGCTGGATGTATTCATTGCTGGAGCTCCATTTGGTATTTCAAAGAAAGCCATCTCTAAATTAATAAATACATTACCAATTGCATAATATCCCAATATTAATCCAACTATACATGCAAATACACTGATCCAAAATCCATATCCAATATAATGAAGTAATATTCTATTATTACTAAACCCTAATGCCTTTAAAGTTCCTATTTGAATTCTTTGATTCTTAACTACTCTTGTCATAGTTGTAATAACTGATAACATTGCTATGAATAAAAATATTCCAGAGAAAACTCCTACATAAGTTTTTCCCTCATCAATTTCTCCCTGATAGGTAACATATGATGCTGTATTTTCAACATTGATTATAGCTTTAGCATTTTTAACTTTATCTTCTATATTGTTTTTAACATCATCTCTTTTTTTGTTATCTTTAACATCAACCATTATGCTTGAAAAAGGTATATATTCTTTATAATCAAAATTAGGCATTGCCATATTGAATACTTTTTCATCTGTTATACCTGCTTCTTTCATAGCTAATCCTTTGATATAAGATTCCGTTATCTCATTTGTACTCATATAAGCAAATCCAAATTCTTTTCTATCTGGATATAATTCGGATTCATCTCTTGTATCATATAAATGATCTGGAACATTAATAAGTCCTAAAACTTTTTCATGTAGTTCCATACTTTCATACTTAACAAGAATTGTATCTCCAACTTTTATATTATTTTCTTCTGCATAAAAGTTATCTAACCATACACCACTTTTATTAGGATTAAATTCTTCTCCATCAATAATATAGAATCTAGAAATATTATTTGATTCGATGAAATTTAAAAGTAAAATTTTATCTTGATCTGTAGTGGCAGTTACTGATAATTTTAATTCTGCATCTTGAACATTATCTATCCTTTTAATTGTTTCTAAATCATCATGGTTAAGATATCCCATTACATTTAAATCAAATATATTATTCTCAGAATAAAACTTATCGCCTGTTTTTTGCATACCATCCATATATGCTTTAACTCCTGAATAAGCCATTATTCCTATCATAATCATTAAAAAGATTGTTATAAACTGAGATAAATTCTTACGAATATCTCTAAACATTTTTCTTTTTAACATAATTACCACTTAACCTCATCTATATTTTTTGGATGTTTGTTAAGTTCATTTGATTCTACTTTACCATTTTTTATTCTAATTACTCTATCTGCAATATCAGCGATTAACGCATTATGAGTAACAATTATTACAGTAGTATCTTGATCACTTTGTTCTCTTAAAAGTTTTAATACTTCTACACCAGTTTTAGAATCTAACGCTCCAGTTGGTTCATCACAAAGTAATACTTTTGGATTTTTCATTATTGCTCTT
>JAEEKZ010000018.1 GCA_016288635.1 Caryophanales bacterium | reverse complement strand
GTCGCATCATCGCCTTCGCCTGTTAGCAAATAACACTTATCTCCATTTTCATCTTCAAATTCATCAATTCTTTCCAAATCAGTTTTATCAATAAATTCATTATCAACTAATTCAGTTAATGGTACCCAACCCACTCTATCTCTACTAGTAGAGTAAATAATCGCAGTAGACTCAATATTACTAACAACATTTTTTGTTTGTGCTTTCATAATGGTTCTTTTTATACCAGAATAGCTTCCCAAAGCTACTAATGAAATTATACCAATCAACACGACCGTAGCTAATAATTCTACTATCGTAAATCCCTTATTCTTCATATACATTCCTCTACTAAATAGTAACACAAATAACAAAGTATATCAATAAAAAAAGTCCTTTGAAAAGGACTAATTTTCTAATGGCGCCCGCTATAGGACTCGGACCTATGACCTAACGGTTAACAGCCGTGCGCTCTACCGACTGAGCTAAGCGGGCACTTGTTTTTCAAGAACATATACATTATATAATAAAGAATTTAATAATGTCAAACATTTTCTTGAAAAAAAGCAATAAAAACAGCGGTTTTATACTATATTTCCTGAATTACTGCAATAATCATTGGTTTACATTCAGTTCTTTCATATAAAAACTTGCTTAGTTCATCACGAACATCATATTTTATTTGATTATAGTCTACAAATGTAGGCGTAATGTTGTTTTCAATAACGTTTTTACATAATTCTTTGATTTCTTCTATTAAATCAAAGGAATCTCTAACATATATAAAACCTCTAGTAGTAATTTCAGGACCCACTAATATTTCTTTTGTCTTTTTTGATAGAGTAGCACTTACAAGAACAATACCATTTTCAGAAAGCATTTCTCGATCTTTAATTACCAACTCTCCAATATCATCATTACTATTACCATCAATTAAAACTGAATCAACCTTAATATGGTTATAAGTATCTTGTAACTTTCCATCTTCAATTTCAACTACATCACCATTTTGCTTCAAAATAATGTTTTCTGATGGAACACCAATTTTATTTGCTAAATTAGCATTGCTTAACATAAAACGATATTCACCACGTACAGGCATATAATATTTTGGATTTAATAATTTAATCATAATCATTAAATCTTCACTTGACGCATGATGTAATATTTTCTTATCTCTTGGAATATCGATAATATCGCACCCAAACATAGAAAATTCATTTTCTAATTTTACAAGTATTTTTTCAGTACTATCATATCTTGGTTCTGCAAGCAATAAAGCATCAGTTTTCTTTAGAGTAATATATTTATCATATCCATGTAATATTTTATTTAAATTTGCATATGGATTCGCTCTATCATCAGATATAAGAATTATTGCATCTTTATCATTTATATTTGATAAATCTCCCAATAAGTCATCATCGAATGATAGATATCCTTCCTCACGAGAAAATTGAACTATATTTTGTAATTTCTTACCCATTAAAATGATTTTTCTATGCGAGTTTTTACAGGCATTAAATATTTCCTCAATTGTAAACAAATGATTAGGTAAAATAGAAATTAATATTCTATTTTCGTGATGCTTAATAGCACTTTTAAATAAATCATATAAATGATGTGATGGTGAAGTATGTCCAGTATATTCTGAAAAACTTGACTCAGACAATAATGCTAAAACGCCTTTTTTACCAACATACGCTATTTTACCCAAATCCATATTATAGCAATTGCTCATAGTAGGGTCTATTAAAAAGTCCCCAGTATAACAAATATCCCCATCTTTAGTATTTAAAGTATACATTACAGAATCAGGAGCATTATGTGATACTGATATAGGGAAAACAGATATGCCTCTAAAGTTTATACTCTTATGTGGTTCAATTTTTACTATATTAGATGATGGAACCCCAGACTCTTCAAGAACATATTTAGTAAATTTCGTAGCATATACTTTAAGCTCCGGTATTTCTTTAACTAAATCCTTAACAGAACCCATATTTTCTTCATGTCCATGCGTTACAAATAATCCCTTAATTTTATTCTTGTTTTTTACAAAGTATGAAAAATCAGGCATTATATAATCTATACCAAGCAAGTTACCAGAAGCAAATTTAACCCCACAGTCAAAAATAAAAATAGAATTATCTACTTCAACAACATAGCAATTTTTACCGCATTCATCTAATCCGCCCAAAGCAAACATTTTTATTTTACTCATAAAATATCACCTCAAATAAATAAAAAGTTAATAGCTGCAATAATAATAACAAAAAAATTTATGAAAATCAAGTAACCTCAGCAGAAACAAAACAAACAAAAAAGAACTAACAAACAGTTCTTTTTTGCCCTAATTCTTTATTTATCATTCTCTTGTTTCTTACTTGATAAGAATGTTACTTTTTCCGCAACAACTTCCGTTATATATTTCTTTTCATTCTTTTCATCTTCATAAGATCTTGATTCAATTCTTCCCTTCACACCTACTACATCCCCAGATTTACAATATTCACAAATATTCTCAGCAATAACATTCCACATAACACATCTAATGAAATCAGTTTCATATATACCATCAGCATTTTTATAATTACGATGAACAGCAATTGTGATTGCAGACATTTTCTTTCCTTTTTCAGTTACAAGTATTTCAGGATCTTCAATAAGTCTACCAACTAAAACAACATTATTCATATAACCACCCCCTTTTCAAAACTAAAATAACATTTAGTAATCTTTTAAACAAAAACGCAATTAATCATTTACACCATACAAATTAACAAATTGAAATTTAGAAATTAATAATTTGAAGCATAAAAAAAGATTCTTGATGAATCTTTTTACTCTTTTAATAGTCTATTTAATTCTACTGCATATTCCATTGGAAGACTCTTTTTAAAGTCAGAAATGAATCCCAATATTAATAATTCTTTAGCGGTATCCTCAGTTAATCCTTTACTCATTAAATAAAACATTTTATCTTCACTTACTTTAGATACAGTTGCTTCATGTTCAATATATGAAGAATCATTACTTAGAATGTTCTTTGGAAAGGTATCACTTGTTGATAACTCATCAAGAATAATGGTGTCGCATTTAATTTTTGCAAATGAATTAGTTGCTTTTGGCGTTATTCTAACGGTACCTCTATAATTTGCTTTTCCCCCATTTGCACTAATTGATTTAGATAGAATATTACTCTTTGTATTCTTTCCTAAATGTATCATCTTAGCACCAGCATCAAGAACCTGTCCTTTTTTTGCATAAGCAATACTGATTGAATTTCCAGAAGAATTATCCCCCTTTAATATACAAGAAGGATATTTCATGGTTACAAAACTTCCGACATTTCCATCTATCCATTCCATTGATCCGTTTTCTTCAACAATAGCCCTTTTAGTAACAAGATTATATACATCGTTACTCCAGTTTTGAATAGTAGAGTATCTCATTTTAGAATTCTTACCTACATATATTTCTACAACTCCGGCATGAAGTGATGATTGTGCATAACTTTTTGCTGTACATCCTTCAATATAATTTAATTCCGAGTTATCATCTACAATAATAATTGTTCTTTCGAATTGACCTAATGACTCGGTTTCTATTCTAAAATAGCTTTGTAAAGGTCTGTCAAGTTTGGTATTTTTAGGTATATAAATAAATGATCCGCCGCTCCATACAGCACCATTTAACGCAGTATATTTATTTTCCTGATACTTAACCAAGTTATTAAAATATTTTTTAAACAATTCAGGATATTTTTGAAGAGCATCATCGGTTGACGTAAATATAACTCCCTCTTTAGATTTATTACTATGATATATTACTTCACTTTCGAACTGATTAGTAACACCATCTAAGTATTTTTTTTCTGCATCAACTACACCAAGTTTACAAAATGTATTTCTTACATTAGTATCCACGTCTTCCCAATCGTTAGCATTTTTTTTATATTCATTTTTATAATATAAAATCTTATCAAAATCAATTTTAAGTTCAGGCCCAAAATCGGGATTATCCAATTTTGAATATTCCTCATATGATTTTAACCTAAACTCTAACATCCAATCAGGCTCGCCCTTCTTCTTGGATAAATCTATAATAAAATCTTTATTTAATACACCCATAAAAATCACTAAAGATATAATACAAAAAAAATCATTACTTTTCAATCAAATAAAAAAGTCTCTTTAAAGAAACTTATTTATTTTCGTATTCTAGAATTGCCTTTTTAATTGCAACATATGGGAGTGTAGCACAAGTCTTTCTAGATTTTTGTTTACAAATTGTGTCATATGCCAAACCCTCATTTAATATGTCTGGATTATATTCTCTTTCTTCAATCATATTTTCAAAATTTTTGACATATTCTTTTGCCTCATCAATTGTCAAACCAATTAAATTTGAAATCATTATACTTGTTGATGAAGTAGATATAGCACAAGCTTCTCCATCAAAAGTAATATTTTTGATTTTATCTCCATCAAAAGTAACATACACATCAATGTTATCTATACATGATTCATTATTACTATTTATTTTTATAGAATTTTTATCATGTTCGTGAGTTTTCCCTCTTGGATTTTGATAATGATCTAATATAATTTCTCTCTTTAATTCTTGATCCATCTAAATCATCTCTTTCAATATTTTATTTTTATCTTTTAATAAATCAACAAATTTATTAATTTCTTCTTCAGTATTATAAAAATACAAACTTATTCTTAAACTATTCTTTACATTTGTTGACTTTTTTAATATTTTAGCACAATGATTTCCAGCTCTTAAACATATTCCATACTTATTTAAATAGAATGAAACATCTTGTGCAAAAACACCATCAACATTAAACGATACAATTCCTGTATCACTATTTTTATTAATAATATTTATATGTGGAATGGCAATTAATTTATCCATTAGATATTTACGTAAAGCATTTACTCTTCTTTCAATATTATCCATACCAATAGATTCTAAATATTTGATAGCCTCACCAAATCCAATAATACCAGCTATATTTGGAGTACCAGCTTCTAACCTAGATGGCAATTCTTTTAAATAGACATCATCAGGACTATCAAAAGATTCATTCATACCTCCACCAAGATTAATTGGCTCTAATTTTTCTAATAATTCTTTTTTACCATATAAAAATCCAACACCAGTAGGCCCACACATTTTATGCGCAGAGGCAGCAAAAAAGTCTACATCTAAATCTTGAACATCAACTTTAAAGTGCGGCAAGCTTTGGGCACCATCAACCACTAAAATGATATTATTTTCATGTGCAAATTTTGCAATTTCTTTAATTGGGCGCACATCGCCGATAACATTTGTTACCTGCGCAAGCCCAATGATTTTGGTACTTTGCGTTACAACTTTCTTAACATTTTCCAAAGAAACATGATAATCTTCAGTTAGTTCAATATAATTGATTTTACATCCAATTTTTTTTGCTAAATTGAACCAAGGTAATACATTTGAAGCATGTTCACTATTGGTAATTAATATTTCATCACCCGGTTTTAAATAATTTTTGCAAAATCCATTAACTACCATATTTAATGATTCTGTAGTACCACTAGTAAAAATTATTTCTTCTCTATATTTTGCATTAATAAAATCTTTTAAAGTATCTCTTGCTCCTTCATATAATGAATCAACAATATATGAAATATCATAATCTCCTCTGTGGCTATTAGAACAATACTCATTATAATATTTTGTAATACTATCAATAACACATTTAGGTTTTAAACTAGTGGCCGCATTATCAAAATAAATAATATTATTCTTTAGCATTGGAAAGTCTTCTCTATTCATATTCTTCACCCCTATACTCATTATATAAATAACTCTTTTTAATTAAACTTTTTGCTTGAGCTTCAGATAAACCCTTGGCTTCTAAATAAAATAAACTATTAGGATCATAACTTGAAATAGTTACAAAATGATTAGCAACAATATCATTTGTAGAAATACACATATTAGGTAATACCTCTATATTACCTCCATCTACTAATCCCCTAACTCTTTCATTTGCAACATTATTTTTTGATTCTTCGTTTACATTAATTTGTTCAATTATATTTATTTGATTCTTATTTGAAACGCAAGATATGCTTAAATCAGCAAAACTATCATTTCCATTTACATTTATATACACAGCATGATTAACTAAAGAACTAGACTCAAATAAATCTTTAATTTTTAAACAAGTAGAATTATTCTGATTAAAAATTATTTTTGTCTCACCACTTTTGTCTGAGTCATAAAATACAATATCTAAATTAGCATAATCTTTTAAATTAAATTCTAAATCATTAATATTTTTATTAACATATATTTTACAATTACCATCAATCACAATCTTAGAACTATTTTTAAATTCTAATTCGCCACAATAACCATTTAGTTCACATATTTCTTTATCTACTATCATTTTATTCATGTTCATTCTCTTTATCTAATTCACTTGTCGTAAAGCCATCAGCCTCAATTTTTCTAGCAAGTGAAACGTCTCCAGACAAAACAATTTTACCTTCACCAAGAATATGAACTTTATCAGGTGTAATGTAATCTAAAATATTCGTATGATGAGTAATAATTAAAACAGTAGGCTTATACGTTTCATAATATTCTAAAATAGATTTAGAACAAATCTTCAATGCATCAACATCCAACCCCGAATCCAATTCATCTAAAATAATAAATGATGGTTTTAACATCCACATATGCAATAATTCTGTCTTTTTTCGTTCTCCACCGGATGCACCAACATTAATTTCTCTATGTATAAAGCTCTTAGGCAAATCTAATTTTTTACATATATTTTCCAATTCTTTATTAAATTCAAAAATATTAATTGGTTTTTCACTTTTTTGATTTAAAGCAACACGAATCATTTCAGCATTAGATACGCCCTCAATTGCCATTGGACTTTGATTTAATAAAAATATACCCTTTTTTGCTATTTCACTAACATCTAAATCAAGTAAATTATCACCATTATAAAGAATTGAACCGTTTACATCATAATCCTTACTACCCATGATAACTTTACTAATAGTACTTTTGCCAATTCCATTTGGGCCCATAAAAACATGAATAGATCCATCTTCCATCTCTAAATTAAATCCATTTAAGATCTTTTTATCACCAATACTAACATTTAAATTATCTATCTTTAACATATCACACCTACTATCATTTATACGAAAACATAAAGCCTTCCAAAACAATCATATAATAACACGTACACCCCTAAAAGTAAATTAAATAAAAAGGAAATTTATTACTAAATCCCCTTATATATAAAGCCTAATCAAAATACGATAAAGCATTTTTTAAACGTTCATTATAGTCTTCTACTAATGTCATATAATCAGTTTTTATTTCGCCATAAACAATCATCTGTTTTTTCTTGGCTTTCTTAAATTCATCATACATTAAATCTTTAAACTCTTTTTCATTCATATCATTAGAAGTAATATATTCTTCTACTACTTTTCTCATATATGGTAAAAATTTCTTCTCTCTATATTCTTTATAATTCTTTTCAGTAGACAAATGCTCTAATGAATAATGCTCCAAGTAATACAACAAATCGTATTTTTCCATCAAATCATTATTAACTTCTTTCTTCTCAGAATTAACAACTTGAATAGATTTAGTCATATCATAATTATCAATATAATTCCATAATTCTACAGCCTTAACATAGTTCCTATCATTTTTAAAAATATCTATTGATTTAATTGGATTTCTGACGAATGATAAGTCTCCTAATTCTTTAATAAACTTTGAATTTAACATATCATCAACACCTGATGAAATGGTACTAATTCTATCCTTGATAATGTCTATTTGTTTCTTTTCTTCACTTGATTGTTTATAATCAATATCCATCGTTAAAGTAAAATTAATTACTTCTGTATCTAATTTTGTAACACCACTATAAGTTACATTTTTTTGATAACTGCTTTCTAAATCCGTATTATCTCTTTCAATATGTTCATTTACAAATCTTCTTAAATTATATAAAAGAGTATAAATGAACCTATTTTCATACGCATCTTTAGAAATTGGTTTCTCTTTTTTTTCAGTATTGTCAAGATTCCTTACCGGTTTATCATTAACACTAATAATTGAATCTATATAAGGAATACACTCTTCAATTTTATCTATCCAACTTGTATCTCGTGTCACTTTATTTGAAGATTTAACAATTTTTAATTGCGATTTTGTTTTATCTAAGAAGGTACCAACCTGTTTCTCACGTAAATGATCTAAAAAATCCAAATAATTATTTTTCATCGTGATCCTCCTTAATTAATTTGTCTTCCAAAACAAAGGCATTTCGAGAAATAATAGTAAAATTCAAATTATTATTATCGACATATTCCATAAATTTCGGATTATTATCAACAAACTTATTTGAAGCGTATATATCAAATGAAATCTTACTCTTTGCAAATTCAAATACTACTTCATCATCGTCCATAAAAATAACTACATTAAATTTCATATTCAGTAATAAATTAAAAATAAATTGATTCTTAATATAGTCAGAATAAAATACGCAGAATTTGACCTTATTTCTAATAAAATAGTTATTAAACACTCTACTTAATAAAATAATATTATCTTCCTCTTTTAAAAATTTAGATTTAATAGGTAGTAAGAACGTGTGCACATTATCACCAGATAAGAATTCTTTTAAAATGGTAACACTTACAAGTTCATAACTAATTCCAGCATATATATTATCAATATTAAATTTCTTATATACACTATTAACATCTACTTCTTTATACTTCTCTAATTCAGGATTATTAAAACAGAATCTAACAAAATATTCATCATCAGAATATTTACTAAATTTATTATACATATCTTTACTTTGAATTAATGAGAAAAATTTCTTTTCTATTTTCAAATTATCTTTTACTCTATTTGCAAGATTCTCTAATAAAAAAGGATAATTTTCATAAATCTTTTCTTGATATATAGTTCTAAAATAACCTTCAAGCTTAGTTAATATTGAATTTGTCGTAACAGATTCTGTATAGATGTTAACATCTTTATCAACATTAATTATTATATATAAAATTACTGTTAGAATATATAAACCACGTTTATATTCAGTCTTCAAATTCTCATACTCATCTTTAAAAGTATCAGCAACAATAGCCAATATATAAGCAAGTTTAAATTCTCCTTCAGAATAACCATTTTGATTAAAAGAGTTTAATTCATCAGCATCACGCAAATAATACTTCTTTATATAAGTATTTAAGACATTAGAAATAATACCATGATATTCTTCTTCACTTTTCCATAAAGAATCTCCAACACTTGGATAGACTCTATATAAAACACTAGCATACGATAGTAATGCTTTATGTTTATTATTTAGATATTTTTCAATCAAATCGTTTTGCATGACAACAACCTCTTATTCTTATAAAAATTATAACAAACGCAACTCTCAAAAGCAACATTCACATCTTTAAAAATATATTATATAAACGAAAAAAGTTATTACTTTTTCATAATAACATTAACGTGTTCATAAGGAATCTCAATTCCTTCCTCATTAAACCTTTTCTTAATTATATAATTCAATTTAAAACGATTCTCATTAGCATTGGCAACATCGGCACCCCAAATCCAAGTTCTAAGTGTAATGCTAGAAGGATCCCAAGATATAACTCTAACTTTAGGAAATTCTGTATCTATAACAGGAGTATATAGTTTTCCTGTCTCCTCACTTAAAATCTTTAGCGCTTTATCAACATCTGAATCATAAGATATTGGATACTCACCAAAAACACATATTTCGTTATCAACTTTATCCAAATTTTCAATAGCCTTAGTATTCATACTACTATTTGGAATAATAACTCTTTTATTATAAATTGTTCTAATAATGGTGTGTCTCATAGTAATTTCTTCAACAGTTCCTGTTACATCAATATCAAGTAAATGAATAACATCGCCAATTTTATATGGCCCATCAAAAACAATACAAAGACTTGCAAAAAAATCAGTTAACAAATCTTTAGCAGCAAGTCCAACAACAGTAGTAATAATTCCTATTCCAGACAAAATAGTAACTGATAACGTAGAAAAAATAGCAAATTTAGATAGACAAATTATTACGCAAATTGTGTACAATACTATTTTTTTCAATCGTTTAAAGAATGACATTATAGTTTTAAAGTTCTTATTTTTATTCCTATTTATAAATCTATCAATTACTATATCAAATATTTTGTTAATTAGTATAAAAACAACAAATATAATTAATAATTCTAAAGATTTATTCAACGCTTTTTTTACAGGCTCACTCATTTATACCACCATAAAAATTATATAACAAAATTTAAAATATATAAATAGAATACATAAAAAAAGAACCAAAAGGTTCTTATTCATCTCCAAAGAAATCATCATAGTATTCATCATCTGTAACGATATTTTCGTTAACAATAACACTATCATTATCAACTTTATATTTAAAATCTGAATCAGTTGATGTAGAGGATTTATCAGGCTTAATTTCACTACTATCGGTACTAGAAGCATTATCACTTGGAGATTGATAATCATCATCTAAATATCCATGAGACTCACTTTCACTATTTTGATTTTCATCAATATAATTAAACGTTGCCTTAGCATCATCCTTTGAATCATCGTTTGATATCTCTGACACATTAATGGTATTATTAATTTTATTTCCATGAGAATTGAACATATTTGGAATACCAACAACAGATACTTCTTCTTTTTTATCATCGTCGTCATCATCGTCATCATCATCATCATCAAATTCAAAATTAAATCTACTACTTTCAAAAGGAGGAATATAACTATCATCCTTTTTATTATCGTCATCTGAATCAGAAATTATTTTTGCATCAATAGCCTTTGAATCATCATTTGCATCGTATTTAACATCATTTTCAATGATAACATCATCATCGTCATCATCATCATCGTCATCGAATTTCATACTCTTAAATAAATCAGAGTCATTATCTTTCTTGACAACAATATCATCATCATTTTCATTTGCCTTAATATCATCATTATCATCAGATTCGTCGTTAAGTTTCTTAAGTTGTTCATTAAGTTCTTTAAGCGCCTTATCTAAATCCTCATCTGAAACAGACTCGAGATTATTGAAGTCAATATTTTCTAATCCAGAAATCTTAGGGAATGCTGTATCTGAAGAATCAGTGGATCTTGTCTTAGGAGGTTTATCACCTGGAACAGGATCCTCAAATAAAGGTTTACTAGATGGTGGAGGGCCAAACATGCTTCCACCCATGCCTCCTCCGCCAAACATACCGCCAGGCATTCCAGACATACCTCCACCGAACATACCGCCAGGCATACCCGGCATACCTCCAGAAGGCTGCTCTTTATGTTCATTAACATATTTTTCAATATCAAATAACCTTGGTTCAGTTAATTCTCTTTCATAATATGCTGCATTTCCTTGTTTAAGACCCCAGTTCATTTTGAAACAAGGTGTCATTTGTGTTCTAAATGGAGCCATACGCAATCTCATAATAATGGCTTCAAATGGTTTCATTTTTTGTAAGTCAGTAACAGATATCAAAGGTCTAGTTTCCTCAACCTCTTTATCACCTTTACCAACTTTAACTTTAATATCACCACATAACTTAGAAATTTCTTCCAAAGCCTTAGTTTCAGTAGATATCAAATATACAGTGTTACCACAGTTACCACGAATAGTAAGTGCTACTTCACTACCATATACTCCATCCAACTGAGCAAAGTTTTGAATAATAAATGTAAATCTTATCAATCTACTACGAGCTGCAGATATCATTGAATCAATATCATTAAGTCGTGGCATATTTGCAAACTCATCAAGAATAAAGTTAGTTCTTTGAGGTAACTTACCTCCACATTCTTGAGCAACATCGATTAATGTTTCATAACATTGCTTAATAAATATTGTCATTAATCCATGATATGTTTTCTTTTCATCATGAATAATTAGGAAAACAGCAGTTTTATTTCTACCAATGTCTCTCATATCAAAATCACTATGAGAAAGCATTTCACTTAAAGCTTTACCAGAAGTAAATAATCTAACTTTTTGTTTAAATGTTGATAAAATACTTCCCTTAGTTTCATTTGGAGCATCAATAGTACCGGATGCATAAGAATAAGCTTGTGAGTCTTCACCCTTAAGTTTAAAGTATTCTTTAATAAGAGTACTCATACCCACACGTTTTTCACCAATACTTGCTGCATAACTTATACTATTTAAGTTAACTTCATCTATTTCTCCATCTTCAAATAATCCTAAAGCTATACCGGCAAAGTAGTCAGCTGCAGAGTTTTGCCAGAATACATCATCAGTTTTTTCATACATAATATTTTTAGAAATATCTGTTAACAACTCTATAGCTTTATCTTCTTTACCATTTTTATAATACTCATATGGAAGCGCTAAAGGGTTCCATGCATTACCTGTCGAAGGCTCACGGAAATTTAAAAGTATAATATTAAAACCTTTTTCTTTTAAATACTCAGATGATGATCTATATAACTCACCCTTAGGGTCTGTAATTATCATTGATTCACCATGACGAGCTAATAATGTAACTAACGGAATAACGATTGTAGTAGATTTACCGGATCCGGTAGAACCGATAACCATATTATGGTATTCACCATTATCTACAAATACATCTCTACCATTATTAATAAGTGGAATCCCCGCAGCATTAGTTTCTTCACTTGAAGGATTAATTTTGACAACATCTTGTCCATTTCTCATATCCTTCTCGGAAGACCAATTTGAAAAACCGTTTGACGGTTTATCACCAAATACTAAACTAAATAAGCCTTTCCCTCCGCTATCTTTATCAAAAATACTACTTTTAGTTGAAGATAATGTCCAAAATACAACAATTAAGAATAAAATTACAGTTAAAAAATTGTAGGGAAACAAAACAGCAATCCACGGAAAAATACCATAGAATTCTCCCTTATTCAATAGCCAAAGAGCATTAACCACAACTAAAGCACAAATATAAAGGAAAAATACGCAATAAACAATGAAAATAATAAAGTCTTTTTTCTTTACTTTAAAATGCATAAATTCCCCTCCTTTTCTAATTAATTATATCATATATTATATTTATATCTATATAAAAAATAATTAAAAAAACATAATAAATATGTTTTTTAATTTAATAAATATTTAACATCCACACAAGCCAACTATAAGATAACAAGCAGCTAAAGTACAAATAAAAGTAAGGATAATTACAAGTATATACTTCATTATCTTTTTACCTTTACCAGCAATTTGGCCTTTTATTTCATCTGTCCTAGATTCAGTGGTTTCTGCATCTGCGGACTTTGTTTCTTTCGATGACTCTTCATTTGTTTCTTCTTCTTTTTTTTCAGCATCTTTCTTGTCATCTTTTTCAGAATCGGAAGAATCTGAATCTTCAGACCCAGCAGCACTTCGAGCAGAATTACGAGTTATATCTCTTGTTGGAGCAGAACCTTCATTTTCCTCACCAAATCTAAGTTTATTTTGACGCATTGATTCAGCAGTTTCATTCTGCCTTTCATAACTATCAGAATCAGAATCTTCATCAGATTTTTCATCACCCTTTGAATCTTCCGACTCACTAGTTTTTCCCGTCTCCTTCGATTCTTCAGGCGTCTCATCAGATTTGTTTTCTTCACTGCCTGATTTGTTAGATTCTTCAGTCGGCTTTTCATCACTTGATCCATCTGAAGATTCCCCGGAATCTGCTGATTTATTACTTTCAGCATTATCTGAACCACTTTCAGAATCTTTTTTTTCTTCAGTTTCTACTCTAGTCTTTGGATCCTCAGAAGACTCTCCTCCTGCCTCACTTGATGCATCTTGAGTTTTATCATCCTTAGAACCCAATTCATCAGAATCGTCACCATCTATACCAGATACATCTGAAGTTTCACCATCACCTTTTGCTTTTTCTCCAGATTCATCCTCATCTGAACTAGATGAATCGGTTACACTTCTAGTTCTTGTCAATGTGGCACTCTGATAATCATCAGCTTCTTTGAATTCATCATCTGAAAACTCATGATCAAATTCAGGATCCTCATCATCAGAATCCTCTAAATGACCACTTTCTGATTTTGATATCTTTGCTTTATCAGGACTATCTTTATCCTTATCCATAATATCGTAAATATCAGGTGTTTCAGAAGCATTTTTCTGACTATTTAGTACATCATCAGAAGATCCGGATGAACCATCATTTAGCTCATCACCTGTTCCATCAGTTTTATCCCCATCATCAGCATTCAAATTCTGATTTGGTTTATTATTATTTTCAGAATTCCCGCGATTAGATGATTGTTCTTTATTAGAAGACCCATCAAATGTCATATTTTGAGAATTATCAGATCCACTAGAAGAACTTGCTTTTTGAGGATCATCACCATTATTATGACCGTCTGAATTAATATGAATTGTCGTCTCAAGATTTTCGCCTTCAGGTCTTTCTATGACAAATTCAGAACCATCTTTATCAGAAACCTCATTCGTAGCAGTTGATCTACTAGATTCAACTTCAGAATTACTATCCATATTAATTCACCACCAATCTTAATTCTAATGTCCTCCACCATATCCAAAGGAAGCTAATTCTTCCTCGGTAGCTACAACATTAATTCTCATGTGTTTATTTCCGCAGAAGAACATTCCTTCTCCTTGCTCATATTGTTTTATACTTTCCATTTCAGATTCATTAATATCAATTAATTTTGCCAAATCTTCAACCGCTTGTTTAGGAAGTTGCATAATTAGATAATAAGAAGCATTATCAAATATTGCTTTTCCATGAACAATCATCTTTGGATCAGCAAAGTCTGTAGGTTGTTGCGTAATTATAATTGTACCAGTATTATACTTTCTTGCACGTCTTTGAACTTGTGCTAAGAATTCAGCACCTAATTCGTTATGACTAGCAAGTAATACGTGCGCCTCATCAACCATTAATATTGTATTTACATTTCTATCAAGACATTGGCCCCACGCAAACTTCAAAATATTAAAGAATAACGCATTTTTAATATTATCTTCACTATTCATTATTTCTCTAATATTAAATACAATCAAATTACTTGTTAACTGTACAGTTGTATGACCATCGAAATAGAATCTCATTTCATGAACTAAAGGTCTAATCTTAAGTTCGAGTTTTTCATATATTTCACGTTCTTTCGTTGCATTTACCATAGACAATAAATGTCCTTTTACTGTTTCGTGAACTTCAGTAAATGTAGGATAATCATCACTAGAAAATTTTGTGAAGTCTGAATCAAAATCTATACCTTTACGTTTATACGTTTCTTGTAAAACTTCACTAAACATTCCCAATGTCTCATCATCAATATCTGGAGAATAATACTTTAAGAACGCTTTAACTTGTTGAATAGTTCTAGTTAAAATAGTATTTCCTAATCCTTGAGCTATTTCCTCTTCATCAACGTCGGCAATAACTTCAAGAGGGTTAATCATACCAAATTTTCCACCCTTACCAACATCTAGGAAGTCGCCATCTAAGTTCTTAGTTAAATCCTCTAATTCTCCTTCAGGGTCTATAACAACTAACTTACAACCATTTCTTATATGTGTTCTAAGCAATAATTTAGCCGCAGTTGATTTACCTGAACCAGACTTACCTAAAAGGATCAAGTTGGCATTATTTCTATTATTAACCTTTTTAATTTGATATAGAAATTGATTAAATAATACAACTCCACCTGAAAAATCAATTCCTAGCAATGAACCCAACCCATCGTCTTTAATACTATCAAATACAAATGGATACATTGCTGCTATAGAAATAGATGGTATTGCATTACCAATTCTCTCCTCAATATCTTGTGGAGGGAAAATAGGAACCATTGATTTAAAAGCTTTTTCTTGCTCAAACATTAAGTTAACTGTTCTAAGATCTAAGCCTTCAAGATAACTTCTAACTTGAGATCTTCTAAATTCAAGTTGTTCCTTACTATTTGCTGTTAACATAACATGCATTTGAAAATCAAATATTCTTGCCTGAGATGATGCTAGCATTTGAATAAACGCTTCTTGCGTTTCATAATCTTGCTTAATTTTCTCTTTTAATGTTAAATCCTTCTCTTTTTCATAACGAGACTTTAAATCAGATATTTCTTTATTTAACATATTTCTCATTTTATCAAAACCAATAGGAATATGTTTAATTGATACTCTTACACCGGGTAAGTTTATAATATCAGACAAATATCCTTCATTAATACTACTAGGATAAGCAGTAATCGTAAATATAACTCCATAATTATCCCCAAATCTAAAACTTGTTGGTTTAAAAATTATACCCTTTGGGGCTATTTCACTCTTCAAAACATTTAGCATTATACACCTACCGAATTAAATGACGTACTCTTACAATCACTGAAGAAATTGTCTAGTATCATCCTCATATCTTCATTTGTTGCTCTTGTACCAGTTAATCTTGCACCAGAAAGACCACCAATAATATCATTTAACTTTTTCTCTATTAATTCAGGTTTCTTTTCCTTAAATAAGAAATAATACTCTGTATCAGTAACATTATAACTAGATCCAACAAACTGATTTGCTTTAGCTATATCTTCATTAACCATTTTTTTAATAGCAGGATGCATTGTATTAGAATTTTCTAAAACTTGTAAACGAGCTATATAAGCAGCAATATCAACC
Organism: Caryophanales bacterium; assembly: GCA_016288635.1. Taxonomy (GTDB): domain Bacteria; phylum Bacillota_I; class Bacilli_A; order RF39; family UBA660; genus JAEEKZ01. Next base: position 58,376 of record JAEEKZ010000018.1, on the reverse strand, counting down.
GGTCTATTAACAATAACCAACCAAAATTCATAGTCAAGCGTATTATAAAACGAAGATAAGTTATTAATAACATTTGTTCTTTCTTGCTGAGGAACAATAAATATATTCCTTGGCTGAACTTTTACGCCACAAACAAATTCATTAGTATCGAGTTCGATCATTCCATTTGCAATTTGCTTAATTGGAATCCAATCCTCAGAATAATTTCTACCAGCGTATATATCATTCTTCATCGTCTACACACCAGCCTCTCCAATAATAAGTTCTTGGTCTTATAAAGAAATACGTAAAAATATTTGTTAATAACTGGCGAACATTATGATAATTTGGTACTTGAAGAACTAGTGTAACGCAAACCAATAATGGCACACACATAAGTACAAGCCCAACAAAAGTCGCTTTAGAACCAAAAATGAAAGCTAATATAGCAGTGACTAGTGCACCACTTACTAGAATAATTAAATCAATTGGCTTAAGCCAGTTAAGAATCAACTGCGATCTTTTTGAATTAGCAGGAATCAAGTAATTACTATTCATTTAAACCATCCTTTCTATTGAAAATCTATATTTAATCCAAATGAAGTCAATTCTTCATCGGAAACTATTATATTAAGTCGAAGTCTTCTAGAACCACAAAGGAATAAGCAATCTCCCTTTCCAATCGATTTAATAAAGGCTTCTTCAGCATCATTAAATTTAATCATTCGAGATAAATAATTAAAATTTTGTTTTCTTAAATTCATAACAAAGAAGTAAGAACTATTGTCAAACATAGATTTAGTATAAGAAATTGTATTTTGATAAACTAAATCTTTAGTATTTTCAATAGAGAAAATACATCCGTTTCTAAATAATAACGATCTTCTTACTATTTGCGAAATATAATCAGCTGCAAAAACATTGTCAGTACTAAATAATGTGTTGACATTATCAAATACTATTGAAGAAAAATGGTTAACATCGCAACTTCTTTTCCAACAATATTTTAACGCTGTAAGCTCTAAACCTAATTTAACTGTGGTTGGAGTATTTAAATAATTTACCCCAAATGATATAAAATTATCCTTTATTTCTAATGTCGTATGACCATTAAAGTACTTTGCATAATCATTTACAAAAGGAACAACACACTTTTCAAGTCTTTTTAAAACATCACGTTCTGCAGATCCTTCTGGAGAAGACAAATAAGACCCCTTAACAGTTGCATACACATCATTAAATATTGGATACTGACTAGATTGAATCTCTGAATAATCAGTATTCATATCTATATGAAAACGTCTGTAAGTTACCGTTAACACTTCTTCAAATTTCTTCTCAACATCATCTTCAACATTAGGATTAATATATTTTAACAAAGCCTTTAAATAAGTTATTGTACGAACCATTGCCGTATAATTTAATCCTTGTTTCTTCTCGTCATCCGTAACATCATTTATTATTTCTAATGGGTTTAAAATGCCACCAACATTATCCGAATCTAAAGTAAGATATTCCCCGCCATAATTTGAAGTCATAGAATCATACTCAGAAGATTCATCAACAAGCGAAACAACATTACCATTTCTAACATTACCTCTAGTAAGTAACTTTAATAATGTTGTTTTACCATTAATCTTTTCTCCAACAGCAATAATATTAGCGTTATATCTATTAGAAGATGTATTTTTTAAATAAGCAAATTGATCAAATAAAACTACACCACCAGAAAAATCTCCACCAACTAAATATGATTCTCCAGGATCCTTTAAACTGTCAAATACATATGGATACATTGTAGACATAGTATAAGATGGAATAGGAATGTTAATTCTTCTAGTTACCAATTGATCGTCAAAAATAGGTAACATTGACTTTAGCACAGAATCCAATTCCTTAATCATAATAATGGAAGAAATTCCCATATTTTCAAGATATCTTCTAACATTATTCTTATGTTCTTCTAATAATTCAAGAGTTTCCGCAGAAACCATAATATTCATACATGAATTAAATACTTGCATGTCATTATCTTTAATTGTTTTCAAATATGATTCCAAATTTTCGTAATCATTTCTTAATTTTTCCTGTAAAGCTAAATCTCTTTCTGTTTGATATTTTTGCTTTAAAATAGCTATTTCTCTACCAACAATCTTCCTCAATGAGTCAAATTGAGTTTTTTGATATTTAATTGAAATACGTGCATTAGGAATATTGATTAAACCTGACAAGTATCCAGGATAAATAGAACCAGGATAACCGATTACACTAAGAATAGTGGAGAATGTTCCACCATACTTAAAATATGTATCATCAAAACTAACATCATTATTTGCTTTTGCATCATCAGATTCATCGCCAAGAGCGATAGCTTTCTTACCATTACTTAAGAATGTATCCATAACTAAACGAAGTTCATCATTTGATACTTGAGTAGCATCAAGATCACATTCCCTAATGCCACTAATTAACTTAGATATTCTTTCTTGTACTGATTGTATTGTTTTATCTTTAAATAATAAGAAATATTCTGTATCAGAAACACCATAGTCTCCAGAAACATATTTATTAGCTTTAACAATGTCATCACGTGCAATTGATCTAATATGCTCAGAACTACTTGTGTTATAAATATTCTGAACTGAATTAAAATAATTATTCAAATCAACTGGTTTATCACCAATAATTAACCAATAGTCAAAATCTATTGAGTCATAAAACTTACTTAAACCATAAATAATTGCATTTGTATCATCTTGTTGCATGATAAAAATGTTTCTAGGGATAATCTTTACCCCAGAAACAAGTTCACCAGTATTAAGAACTACAACACCACTAGTGATTTGTCTAACCGTAGCCCAAACAGATGCAACTGTTTCAGGTTGTGCATTATTGTTTACTTTTGCCATAATCTCACACTACTCCTTTCAAACCACTATTTAGATCCACCAGAACCGTTGGAACCTCCGGTACCACCAGTTTTAGCTTGATATAATTTTTCTTCTTGAGACACTTTCGTATTATAAGAATCAACAGTCTTCATTTGTTTTGCAAATTCGGTAACAATTTTACCACGTTGTCCATCGAATGCATGTTTTTTCGGATCATTTGCATCTTCTGGCGTAGGGAATTCGCCAAGTGCATCGCTTACAACCCCAGCTCGACTTAAAGAATCATTAATTTCTTGCAAATCGCCTGATTTAATTAGACTTTGAACAACTTCAGAAGTTGCTAATTGTGCTTGAATTGCATTATCAAGAACTTGTCGATCCTTTGAAGATAATCCAAGAGTATCAAGATCTCCACCATCCGTACCAAATTGGAGTGCAATTTCACCAGCAGCGCCTTTCAAAATAGCTGCTTGCTGTTGTGCAGAAGCTTGATGAGCGTGATATTCCTCTTCAGTCATTAAAGCCTTTTGTTCAGCAGATAAATCTTCATAACGAGTATAAGCTAATTCTTGAGCATATGACTCTCTAGCACCCAAAGTGGTAGATGAAGAAATCATTAGTCCAGCTTCCATATATTGTTGTGCCAACGTACTTCCATAATCAGCTTTAAATTTAGCTTCATTAAGATTTGGATTTGCAGCTTTAGCTTTATCATAAGCCGCCTGAACTTTTTGATCAAATTGAGATTTAACAGCATGATCTGTAAATATCATTTCCCCTTTAGATGCAGCCTCATATTGACCTCGAGCCCTTGTAGCACTTTCTTTTCTTTTAGCAGCTTCCTGTGCAACACCGGAATATGCAGAAATCGCAGATTGAGTTTGTGCAGAATTAGTTGAGTGAACAATTCTATTAGCATTCTTAAACTTATTAACAACTCCAGTCGCTACATTTTCTTCCTCTGCAGCAGTAAGTTCTCTACCAACTCTTGCTTTATAAGCATTCCTTGCTTGAATTAACTCAGTACGGAAGTCAGCCTCTGCTTTTTGGTCCGCAACAACAAAGCCATTTTGCGCAGCAGTTTGCAATGCAGTTGCAGCAGCAAAATCTGAATCAGCTGCTTCAATTTCTTTATCCATATCATTAGCCCTAGCCGTACAAGCACTAATTTGATCATCGCTAAGTCTAGCAACTTTGCCACCAGCTTTATCTGTAACAACCTTTGCTAATTTTGCATTATCCATATTTTTTTGAACAACACCATCTGCTTGAGCAATATTTGCACTATTATTTTCAAGAACAATTTTAATTTGATCTCTAAAACCATCAGTAGAAATTTTAATATGCTTTAAAGATTCCTCAACATTGGCAAACATATTTTTCCAAGCATTCTTTTCATTTCTCCATGCTTGTTGTCTTTCTTGATATGCGGCTTGACCAGCTAAAACACCAGCTCTGGCATTTTCCGCCTTCATTCCAGCTGCTGTAGAATGTCTAAGAGCATTTAACCCAGACATAAATCCTTTCATTTTACCAGTAGTGGTTTTGGCATTTTTCATATTGTCCTTAATCTTCTTTAGACCATATCTAGCACCACCATATGCACCAGCGGCATGACCAGCTGCTTTTTTTGTAGCATGATAAGGAGCAGTAACTGCTTTTTTAGTTTTAGCAAATCCTTCCTTAATATCGCCAAATATAGCTTTAGCACTAGATTTACCCATTGAATTAATATCAAAGCCAAATGAATCTTTCAAGAATTTAGGTAAATTATTAATAAATCTAAATAAACCGCATAATATAATTACCGTTAAGAAAATCTTAGTAAAGAAAGACATACCCGCTAAAGCAGAAGATAAACTGCTCATTATAGTAGCAATAATACCATTAGCTTCTACAGTTTTTTGCATTAACCAAAGCATCATGAAAAGAAATAACATTTTAACAAATACTAAGGCATACGTTTTAAAATAAGCGCTTAACCAAGTATTAAACATTTTATCTTTAGACGGAGGAAGTAAATACATCCCAAACGCAATTGGTGACATAATCTCCAAGAAAAATAAATTAAACATTCTTAAAGCTAAATCAAATAAGAATAAGAATACTGTATAACACAAATAAATAAACACAATTAAAGGAACCCCTGGTATATATGTTAAACCATTATTTCTATATACATCAGCCTTCCAACCACCATGAACTTGTGATTCCATTGTTGCAATTTTATTTTGAACCAACACATTTGGTGACAAATAACCATGTAGTAGGAAAAAATTATGTTCTGTTCTGGCTTCTACAAATACAGACTCATATGTAAAGTCAGAAAATATGTTTGGACTTTTACACGCAGCAACGCCACCGTAATGATCTGGCTCTCCATCATGGTAATAATGATCCATATCATTACATATACCACAACTTTCAATAAAACCAACAACAAGTTCTTTTTTAATCAATTTAGGGTTTGAATTCGGATCTTCTGTTGGATAAACAAATGCTTTATAGATATCTGCAATTGCTGAATCAGCAGCATCCTCTGCACCGCTATTAGAAGCCTGATCAGGGAATATTAACTTACCAATAGTATTATACTTAACTATCGCTGTTTGGACATTTCCTAAAAAATTGAAAGCCGTTGGTGCAAATAAAATACCAATCAAGGCAATAACAATTTTCTTTGCAGTTTGACCAGGAGTACCAACTTTAGAATTTTTATTATCAGGATCTATAACATGATATATAAGATTGTATGCCAAAATAAAGAACATAAGAAAAACCATAAAAACATACACTTTTTTTGCTAAATCGTTATAAACAGTATTATCATCTTGAAAAAGTCGAATAGAAGCTAATGCCGTAAATAGCCTAATAAAATATGAAGATACATACATAAATAGATTATCAACAAACATAGAAAAATCAATTAATCCTAAATGTAGATTAGTTGTGATTCCTTTAATGACACAATGAAAAAAATGGGATACATCTCCTAAAGCATCATTAAACCAATTTATAATTCCATCAAGCAATCCTAATGACCATATATATTTATTCATAATACACCTACTAATTTCCTGATAGCATTGGACTGCAATCAGATGCACTTACAATACCAAGCCATTCAAAAATAGTGAATATTAAAGTTGGAAGAAAAAACAATACTATTAAATAAATAACTCTTTTTCCAGACTTCAAACCAGCATTTTTTAAAGCCGCTTGATCTTCTGTTGTTAACGCTTTCGCAAAATCTATAGTCGAATATATAAGAAGCAAAACCATACATACATATTTTATAAGCTGAAAAGCCATATTAACATAATATGCTGGCTCATCTGGATTTTTAGGATTTCCCAATAATGTATTACAACTAGCTACTGCGTCAGCATGAACAACAATAGGAACCAATAAAATGCAAATAATCAAAATTAACAAAAATCTTAAATCTTTCTTTTTCATTTTTCCTCCAATTAATCATCCTATCCAATTTTTTGAGGACAAGAATCAACATTTAACATACATTTAGTGCACGCTGCAAAACTATCACTTGATCCTTCGCTCAATGATACATTATTATAATCTTTAGAAACGATACTTAGAACTCCATCAATAATAGAAGGCAATATAAAAATAATAAGCGAAATTAATAATCTCTTACCAAATAATGTTGCAGAGCCTTTATAATCTTTATCATCACCAGCTAACATTGCTTTAAATACATTGATTGTTGTTAAAACCATTAAAAGTATAGGAACTCCAATTTTAACAAACGCAATAACTAATCCTAAAATTCTAAATGCTACCAAAACATTTCCCTCACAAAAAACGAAAGGTTTGGTTGTTGCTGCATATAAAGTTCCTGGAGTCACAATTAAAAGGAAAGATATCATATAAAATATCCCCTTCATTATTTTTTTATAATTTGTCATATCAACACCTCGTATACTTATCATAGTAACATTATATAATTAAAACCCATAATTTTCAATTAAATGTGAAAAAAACTACAAAGTTTCAAAAGTAGTATCTTCTTTTGAAGCCTTTGTAGCTCTACTATTACCCCAATCTCTAATTGCCTTAATCTTTTCTGGATTAGTTTTTTGAAGAGAATAAACCTTAGATAATTCACTCTCTATTAACGCTTCAGTTAATTGAATTTCAGGATTAGAAATAATTTTATAAGCAATTGCTCTTATTGTGGATTCGATATCACTTGATGCGAATCCTTCTGTTATATCTAATAACTTATTCATAAACGAATCTCCAAGTTCAATCTTAAGATATTTCTTAGAGTATAATTTTATAACTTCTTTTCTTTCAACTCTATTTGGTAAATCAACAAAGAATATTTCATCAAATCTTCCCTTACGAACAAGTTCAGGAGGTAAATCTTCAATGCTGTTTGCGGTTGCAACAACAAATACGGGTTTTCTACATTCCTGTAGCCAGAATAAGAATTGTCCTATCATTTTTGTTGTTGTACTATTTCCATTTCCTTGTTTTAAACCTTTTTCAATTTCATCAATCCATAAAACACAAGGAGAAACGAATTCTGCAGTATCCAAAGCTTCTTTTAATTGAGCTTCAGACTGACCAACATATTGTCCTTGAACAGTAGCAAGATCTAGTCTATATAAAGGAACATTTAAAATATTGGCAGCTGCTTTAGAACATAAACTCTTTCCACATCCAGGAACACCAACTAAAAGTATTCCTCTTGGAGAAGTCATACCTCTATTTTCTAGTTCCTCTCTTTTCTCAGAATTCATAAACACTTTTTTCTCATAAAGCCATTCTTTTAATATTTCCAAACCAGCAACTTCAAAATCATCATCAACATCGACAACTTCTAGTCCTGCAATATCAGTAAATAGATCTCTTTTTGCATACTTTAATTCTTTTAAATCTTCTTTTGTAACACTACCTTTTACAATTAATGACATTATAATGTTTTTTATTTCCATTTCACTCAAACCATGTAAATAAATAGCAACGTTTTTATAATCCATATCGTCCCATTCAACATTAATTTGGCTTCTATATCTTTCAACTAATTTTTTAATAGTTGTTTCAGATTCATCATAATTAGGATAATCTAATGATAATGTTATACCCATTCTTGAAATATTATTCCAAATAGGTTCATTAGAAATAATAATTAAAGTACTTGAAGTAACTTCAAATTTATTTATTAAGTCTAATAAATATCTTGAAACAGTAGATGGAGAACTAATGTCTGAAACATCAGCCATAACAAAATTATAGTTGCTTTGATATTTAATTTCTGAACTAACATAATCCAAAACACCCATTATCATTTTTTCATCAGATAAAACATCACCAGTTACTAAATCGCTAACTCCAGTTGCCATCTGATATAAAGAAAACTTTGTAGAGGCTTCACCACTTATTTCCTTAAGCATTCTAATAACACGTTCTTTTTCAACAGTATTAACAATAATAACAGGTATTCTTGCTTTTAAATATCTTACTAAATATTCTTTTACCTCACTATAATTCATCTTTATCCCACCTTATTCTATTATTTTTTATTGACATTCCTAAAACACCTGAAAAATCAATCTTATTTGCTTCGTTATATAAAATATCAAATATTTTATCAACGTCATCTCTTATTTGTTCTGTTCTTTTTTCAACATATTCTTGAGGAAAGATCCCTGATTTTACTATTTTATATAAAATGTTTGTTTCTTTTTTAAATATAACCAACTGCATTTCCATTAAATATTCATCTTCAAACAAATAAGTAAGTTTAGAAGCTATGTTTTCCGTAGCAGTAGAAAGTCTTTTATAAATTGCTTCATCCATCTTCGTAAGAACATTTTCTTTAAAACTATCATTTAACTGATTATTCTTAATAACATCTAACATATCATCGGATAATTTACTTGTTTCTATTTTTTTTATAAAATCTAGCCAATCATTATATGTCATAGCTACCTCTTAATTAGAACTTCAGGCTCTATACTCCAATCCGGAATTCCTTCAATATAATCGTCATTTGAACCAGCAACTTGTGTATTAACATTCTGATTAACGCTAACGGGCTTGATTCCATCATTATCTACTGGTTTACTTTCAACAATATTATCCGTAACTGGTTTAATTCCAGGATTGTTATCTCCTAATACTTTAATTCCTTCTTCCATTTGAATCTCCTATATTTGAACATTTCTATCACTTGAAGCAAAAGAATTTGTTGCATTTAAACCATCTAGCAATGTAACAAGTTTTTGATAATCTTGTTTCTTTTCTTCAAGTCCACGTTTATAATCAGTAATCTCCGCAAAACTTTTCTCTAAAACAGAACCATATACATTAATTAATTTGCCTCTTAATTCTTTTTTTGCATTTAGATCCTTTAATATATTATAAACACAAACTAAATCTACTATAACAAATACACAACATATAGCAGCCACCAAAATCATATTTTGTGATGCAAATGCAAGCGCAATAATACCAACTATTGTAACTACTGCAATAATAATCACATTATTTTTATAATTAACAGGATATTTCTTTTCGGCAAACATAACTAATTCATTTTTAGCTTCATTGATATTACTTCCATCAACAGTTTCAGTTGAAAAATCTGAAAATGTTAATTTAATAGGATCGTTATTGATCTGACTATTGAAATATTGAAAAACATCAAATATATATTTTTTTACATATGACAACGCAAGAACTCTAGCTTGTCCACTTACTTCATATCTATTAAAATTAATAACTATATTACTGCATAGCAAATGAAAGTTCATTTCTTCATCATAAACTGCTTCTTGTTTATCAAATAATTCTTTTGCTTTTTCTCTATCACCATTATTTTCAATAATTAATTGGTTCATTAAGTTATCTTTTCTATATACTTTTTCATTCTTTTCAGATGAAAATAATACTTCATATAATAAATCATCAAGACTCTTCTTATTGCCTTCATAATTCAAAATATATTCTAAATTATTTGTAATTTCACCATATAACTCAGATATTTCTATATTATTCAAGATGTCATTACCTTTATCAACATATTTTAAAAAAGGTACGGCATGTGCTTTTCTCGCTAAATTTATATAAGATTCCCAAAAATTAATTGCTTCCTTTTGAACGCTTACATCTGAAGCTAGTCTAGTATCCCATCCGTCAATAGTTTCTTTTAAAATTGCTAATCCTGAACTACCAAAAGCTCCATTAGCAATTAAATCAAAAATATATGCAAAATCATCATTTAGTTTTAAAGGGTTAAGTGTAGATAGATACTTACTTAACCATTTGCAAGCAACATTCTCTCTATCAAGCTTAACATAAAGCATAGCAAAGAATAATGAAGTTTTATTAGCATCTTGATTAAGCGCATTTTTAACTTCAATATCACAACTTGCCTTATCATTAATCAACCAATCACAAACAGCAGCATATGCATTAGAAAGCCAATAATTCGGATTGTTTAATAAAACATCATATCTTATTTTTTGAAGATAAGATCTACTAATCTTAGACTTATTAATAGAACTAGCTAGTGAAGAAGCAGCTCTTCTAACACTATCATAATATCCAAATTTCTTTTCTAAGATACTATTGTTCATCATAATAGATTGTCTTGCATTACTAACGATTGAATTCTCTCTTATTTCATCAACAAGCTTCTTAATTTCATCGTTTAAGCCTACAACTTTATTTTCAATTTCTGCAACATGAGAATTAACATAATTTACATTAGAAATAACGCCGCCTAATGATTTTGCGACGTCATTCATATTTTTTTCTATTACATCTAAATTTGCTGCACTAATAGCTAAAGCTTCCATGATTAGCCTCCTAGCCCATTACCAGTATTTTGACCAAGACCTTGTTGAGTAGGCAGTGGCTGAACTGTTCTTGCAACTTGCTGTTGCATTTGAGGTTGTACCATTTGTGGTTGAACTGGTCTAGCTACCTGTTGAGGCATTCCCTGAGGACGAACTAGCTGTTGTTGACCAGCATTTAATCCTTGTTGAGGTAATCCCTGTTGACTAGCAACTTGTACTTGTGCAGGGCCTATTGCCTGCGCAGCAACCTTAGGCTGTACCATTTGCGGCTGTGAAGGGTTTACAGCTTGTTGTGGCATACCTGTTGGTTGCATAGTTTGTGGCCTTATAGGTTGACCAAATGGTTGAGAGATTGCCTGTTGTTGTTGATTAATCTTGTATTGATTTCTCTGAATCATCTGAGGTTGTACCATTTGTGGCTGTACAGCTTGTTGTTGAACTTGAGGCTGAACAACTTGTTGTTGCATCACTTGAGGAATTCCCTGCTGAGGATTACGTCTAACAAACTGTCCCTGATTAGACTGACCAAATGGTTGGCTTCCTTGACTCATTGGAGGACGCTGGAAGGGTTGAGGTCCTTGCTGAATAAATCCACCACTCATAGGCATACCTGGTTTAGGCGCATTATTTTTATTTTTAAATACAATAACCGGTATTGTATTTTCTAACTTACTATCACTTGTTTCATTTATGTTTTCTGGAGATGCAGCTACTGTTGGTGCCTGATTATTATTATTTTCTCCTTCTATCATTTGCATAAACACATTCGTACCTCCCTGATTAGAATTACCTTGTTGTTTAGTGTTTGAACTATGAACAGGCCTATTTTTATTAAATTCTGCTTGTTTCATTCTACTTTGCATTATATATTTTTTAGTTAAATTCATAGTACCATTTGCTTCTACAAAAGCATTAGGATCAATCTCACCAGATGCAATTTGATTTGCTTTATAATTAATATATCCGCCAGAATTACTTTCACCCAAGCCTGTAAAAAACCTTACGACCAAGCTAATTAAAGTAACCACGTATGCTATTAAATATCCTAAGACAAAATAAGGAACAGTTCGCTCAGGTATTGAAAAGATATCCCAGAAATATAAAGCAAAAGGATATAGAAGCAAAAGAACACCCCATACATGACCTTGAGCTAATTTTCCACACAAAAAAGTTCTACCCAGAGGAACCCAGGCCAGAATGGATCCAGAACCAGTAACATTTTTACTAAATTTATTTAAAAATAAAGCAGAGACGACATAAAAAACAACAACGCCAACACAAATAGCAATTAATATTCCGCCATATTTTTGAAATAAATCTTGAATTAATTCCGAAAAACTCGCTGATTCAAATGGAAAGTCTACGTTAATAAAAAACTTGTTAAACACACTCTCAACGAACTTCATATACCCTTCCTAATATAATAATTTTAACACTATTTGTCTATTTATTACAATACCTTTTTAATTTATAAATAAAAAAGAACTAAGTGTTGACACTTAGTTCTTTGCTTCCTTTAAAATAACTTCTGTTTTCATCTCTTTATTATCTCTATAGAAGGTTATTTCAACTTTATCACCAACATTATATCTATATAACGCATATCTTAAATAAATAGTTGATTTTGTCTTAGTATTTCCTAACTTTGTAATAATATCACCTTTTTTAAGGCCGCCTTCATCTGCACACGATCCAGATTCAACAAATCTAACAATAACACCACTAGATACATTATATTTATTTGCAATATCTGCAGTAATATCGCCCATAGATAAACCTAAATAAGGGAGTTTATTACCTTGTCCCGACATTATTTTATTAGCATACTGTAAAGCTTCCTCAATAGGAATTGCAAAGCCCATTCCTTCAACACCACTTGAAATAACCTTTAGGGAAACAACGCCAATTACTTCCCCATTAATATTACAAAGAGGGCCTCCACTATTACCGGAGTTAACTGCAGCATCCGTTTGTAATACTCTCATTACATAATCAACAACATTTTTATTAGCTACACTAACTTCAACCAATCTATCCTTTCCAGATAAAATACCTCTAGTTACAGTCCACGAATAAACAGTACCCATTGGAGCTCCAATAACAAATGTTGTATCGCCAACTTCAGCCTTTTCACTACTTCCAAGTTTAGCTACAGATTTAACCTTAGATGCTTCTATACTTAAAACAGCAATATCATCATATTGATTACTACCAACAACTGTAACTTCATGTGTTGTGTCATCTGTAAACGTAACAAATACTTTTCCACTAGTAGTTAGAGCACTAGAAATAACATGATGATTAGTTAAAATATAAGCTAAATTTTTATCTTTTTTAAATACAAACCCTGTACCGGTAGATGTAATTTTACCATCTTTATATGCAGTTACAACAACTGAAGCATCATACACTTTCTTAACAGATTCAGCAATTCCAACATCAGTTACAGTAACACTCTTTGTTTCATAAACAATTTTACCATCTTCAGTTTTATAAAGAATAGTATTTAAAGGATAAGCATTAGATATTAAAAACATTGATAATAACCCCACAAAAAAGGCCAAAACTAGCCCACCTATGCCAATTCCTTTTTTCTTTTTAGTTTTAAAATCAATGTTTAAATCATTCATCTACATCATCCTTACTATCTCATTATAATTAACTGGGAATCCCATCTTATCCAACACTTTATTTATATTAATTGAATGAAGTTTACCCGCAAGAATATCCAATTCATAATTAACTTCTCGCATAAACATACAAAAATCATCATTATCCAAAACTTGTTTTAAAATGATAACTAATGAGAATAAATCATCTTTTCCATATTTATAATGATCTCCATCTTTTGGAATAAAGAGCATTCTATGATATTTAGTATCTTCAATCTCTTTTTGCGTCTTATTCTCATAACAAATATCTTCATGAGCACATAGGTTTCTATAATTTGCAAGAATAGGTAAATAATCAACTAATGCATCCATATCCATGTTAAATACATCAGCAATTTCTTCTTGATCCTTATACTGCAAAATAGTATATAACTCACCAACAATACCAAATGATAAGACTTTAACAGCAACCCACAAAGGAATATATCCATACTTGTCAATATAGTGACTAGTTGCAGTATGCTGTCTTCCATTAACCCTTATTTGTCTTTTCATTTTATATAAAAGGTCATTTACTTGCTTAAATCTTTTAGCATCTCTAATATAATTATTAACATTTAAATAGACTTTTTCTTTAAACCCATGATTTCTACTGAAAACATATGCTATTACACTTTTAATGTTATTTTCAAATATTAAGATGTTCTTAAAAATAATATTACGCAACTGTCTGTCGAAATTGAACATCGCATACAATTCATCAAAAGTCGCACCTTTAATAAAGACCCTATTAGCATTAGATTCCATAAACAATAATCTATAACCATTTAAGAAGAAGTAGTTCTCTCTTAAAAGGATAGTTCTTGTATAATCATAATCTTTGATAATAAGACCTTTGCGAATTAAAATATCAATTTGCTCATCTAAGGTTTTAAAAGTCTTTGTATCGACATTCGTATTCACACACATCCACCTTTACCATATCATTATAACACAAATAAGATTATAATGTACTAGTTTTACAAAAATAAACGTATAGTAGACAAACAAAAAAGGCTAAATTATTAACCTTTTTTTTGAAACTTTCTATTATATTCCCTAATTCTTTGTCTTGCATAGCTAGTTACAGCCATTTGATCCCATCCATATTTAGGTGCATAACACGTTTTATTAACGATAATTCTAACTGCATCATCATTTTTTAAAGTACAACCAACTGGTACAAACTCTCCATTAACTGTAGCTGCAACCATTGAATCTCCTAAACTCTTGTGAATTTGATAGGCAAAATCTATAGGAGTAGCTCCATTAGGCAATTCGATTAAATCACCATTTAACGCATGTACTGATATTGGAGGTGATAAAACATCCGATTTAAGAGAGTCAAAAAACTGAGCATCATCCGGAAACATAGAATTTAATCTTTTAACATTTTTATATAATCTTAATTTTGTTTCAAATTCGCTTTGAATTCTAGTACGAGCATTATCTCTATCTAGATCCCAATAAGCCGCAATTCCCCTATTAGCAATCAAATCCATATCTCTAGTTCGAATTCTTGTTTGAAATATTTTGTCATCTGATAAATACCAACTTGCATGAATCGATTGATATAAATTTGGTTTAGGATTACTGATGTAATCTCGGTATTCCTCTTCGAAAAACCTATATGATTTTTTTAAATATTCCAAGAAATCAGTACAATCCTTAATTTGTTTTAAAACGACCTTAACTGCCAATATATCGTGAATATCATTTGGTTTAAAACCACTTCTTATTTTATTATATAAACTATACAAATTTCTCTCTCTTATATCAACAGACCCAGTTAAACCATTTGCTAATAATATTTTTCTACAATTTTTCATAAGTTCGTCTACATATATTGCATTATTTTCCGCAAAATTCATTTTTAATTCGCCAATAATATGGTATTGATCCGGATTCAAATATTTAAATGATAAATCCTCAAGATTTCTTTGTAATTCGTAAGTACCAATCTTAGATGCGGTAGGCACAAATATGTCTAGTGTTTCATGTGCTTTTTCCTGTTGCTTCTCAGGACTCTTAAACTGTAAGGTTTGCATATTATGAAGTCTATCTGCTAATTTTATAATAATAATTCTAACATCATTTGTAGCAGCTACTAATAGTTTTCTCGTGCTGGCTTTCTTTGCCATTTCTCTTGAAGAATAATCTTTATCAGATAAATTTGTAACGCCATCAACTAAATTAGCAACTTCTTCATTAAAATTTTTTGTTATTTCCTCTTTCTCTGTTTTTGTATCTTCTAAAACATCATGTAAAAGAGCAGCTATAATGGTATTAACATCAGCATGTAACCCTACAAGAGTATATGCAACATGCAAAGGATGCGTAATATATGGTTCACCACTTTGACGTACTTGATTTCCATGCTTCATATTAGCATATTTATAGGCATCATCAATTCGTTTTATTTCATCTTCGCTATAATTAAATTTTCTTAATAAATTAATCAAATCCTCTAGAGTCATACCAAACCCTCCATACAAAGAATATATAAGAAAATAACACTATCTTCAAAATAATTCAAGATTATTTGTTGAAAATGTTTAAAAAAATGATATTCTAATATTAAAGGTGAACAAAATGAGAAAAATACTCGAAGCATTTTGGGAAATAAATAAAGAATTTTGGATCAATGGTCTAAACTTTGAAGGAAAAGAAACAAGAAAAAATTATTGGCTGACCGAATTATGCCACTTAGTAATGCTTTATATTTTTTTCTTACTTTCAATGTACTTTTTTGCATTAAAATGGATAAACAACGCAGTAGATTTCTTTCAATATGGGATTGAAATCTATTTCTTAGTTTGTATAATTCCAAAATTAGCACAACAAACAAGAAGATTAAACGCATTAAAACTTAGCAAATGGATATTATTAATAAATATTTTGTTTATATTTGGATGGCCAATTCTCGCAATTATCTATTTATTACCAACACCAATGGATATTAAAACTGATGGAACGCCAAATATAGAAAAAAGTATAGAAACTAATGTTACCACTAAGAAAAAAAACAAAAAGAAAAAAGAACAATAAGTTCTTTTTTTATGCTTTTAAAACATCAAATGCTTGTAAACCTTTTTCAGTACTAGTCAATTTGAACTGAACTTTTTGACCACTAGTTAAAGTTTTAAATCCATCCATTTGAATAACAGAATAATGAACAAAGATATCATCTAAATCTTCATATTCGATGAAACCATATCCTTTTTCATCATTGAACCATTTAACACGACCAACCATAACACACCTCTTTTCTATAGAAATAGTATCATTGCTGGTTAAGGTAAGACAATCAAAATAGTTCGTCAAAATTCGACAAAACTATGTTTCTATAAAAGCAATAATAAATGATCCCACAAGGTATCCTAAAGCTAAACTAAGTAAAATAACTAGGAATCTTGTTTCGTATATTTTATTTTTTTTTATAAATTTTTCATAATTAATCCCAGATAATGCAAATATACTCGTCATAACACTAACTATATAAATAATCTTATGGTAAAGCATACTATTCACCTGACTCAAACTTTATAATCTTATTTATTCTTCTTAAATGTCTCTCTTCAGAAGCAGGCTTAGTAACTATAAATGTATCTATAATATTTTTTGTTTCTTCTAAATCTAAATTAGCACCAACGGCAATAACATTTGCTCCATTATGATTCTTACACTTAAATGCATCATCAACATTTGTTACTCTTGCACATCTAATACCTTTAACTTTATTTGCAGCAATAGACATACCTATACCATTTCCACACAATAAAATACCATTAATATCCTCATCAACCACTTTTTTACACAAAGCAAATGCAAAATCGGGATAATCATCTGTATCGTAATGATCTAAATCAACCGTTTCAACCTCTATTTCGTTTTCTCTTAAATATTTGATGATTTCTTCTTGTCTTTCTACAGCAGCATGATCACAAGCTATAATTATTTTCAAAATAATCCTCCTTAAAATACAATCTTGTATCTATCTAAAAAATACCATATTTTGCAAATAAATAATATATAATGCTCTATTTATTTACAATCTTTTTACGCAACAAAAAACAGGAAATCTTTCCTGTTATTTGTCAAAACCATATTTTTTATTAAACTTTTCAATATTTCCAGTTTTCTTAGCTTTTCCTTGGCTTCCAGTATAGAATGGATGGCATTCACTACAAACTTCAACTTGGATATTTTCCTTAATTGATTTAGTCTTGAATGAAGCACCACATACACATGTTACTGTAGCATCTTTAACTTCTGGATGAATGTTCTTTTTCATTAATTATTCACCTTTTCCATGTCAAATTCATGACATAGTCCTTCCTTTGCCATAGTAATATAACATATTTTTTTAGAATACGCAAGAAAATAAATAAATTATTTACGAAATCTCCTTTATTTCTATATTTGCGCCAACTTTAGACAACTTTTGAATAATTCTTTCATATCCTCTAAGAATATAATCAGCATCATTTATTATAGTAGTACCCTCAGCAAGTAAACCAGCTAGAACAAGCGCAGCACCACCACGTAAGTCAGTAGCGGTTATTTCTTCACCATGTAACTCAGTTGGTCCACTATAAATTGCAGTAGTACTATGAGCTGATATCTTAGCTCCCATCTTTATTAAATGAGGAACGTGTCCCATTCTATTTTCCCAAATAGTCTCCTTAAATTTTGATTTCCCTTTTGCTTGAGTAAGCAATACTTGAATAGGTTGACCTAAATCTGTTGGGAAACCAGGATATACTAAAGTAGTTACGTTTGATGCTTTAACACGTGTTGCTTTACTAATATATACTTTATCTTTAACTATTTTATATTTTACATTCATATCATCTAGTTTATTAAATAAAGCTAAAAGATGACTTGGAACTACACCACTAACAACTAGGTTATCACCAGTTAAAGCCCCAACAATAATATATGTTCCAGCTTCGATTCTATCAGGAATTACTTTAATTTGTGCACCATGCAATTTTTTTACACCTTTTATTGTAATAACACTTGTTCCTGCTCCATCAATTTTAGCACCCATTTTTACAAGTAAATCCGCTATATTAACTATTTCAGTTTCACAAGCTGCATTACGTATTCTAGTTGTTCCCTTTGCTAAAACGGCTGCAAACATAATATTAATAGTTGCCCCTACGGAAGCAAAATCTAATAGAATATCTGCGCCATGTAAGTCTGGAGCATCTAAAATATATTTATCTCCGTCTCTTGTTATTTCCGTACCCAAAGCACTAAATCCTTTTAAATGTTGATCTATTGGTCTAGAACCAATATTACATCCTCCAGGCAAATATACTTCAGCATGCTTATATCTTCCTAATAATACTCCCATAAAATAATAAGAAGCTCTTAATTTTCTACTTAAATTTTCCGGAACTAATTCATTATGAACATTTTTAGAATCAACTACTGCAGATCCTCTTAGACATTTAACATCTGCTCCCAATAATTCCATAATTTGCACAAGAGCATCTTTATCTGAAATACTAGGTACATTATTTATTTTAACAACTCCATCAGTAAGCAAAGCAGCAGGCATTAATGCAACAACACTATTCTTTGCTCCACCAATTCGAATAGTACCGGTAAGTCTTTTATTCCCCTTTATAATTATTTGTTTCATACCATTCTCCTCTAAATAAATTTTATATTTTTTAAAAAACTTTGTCAAATGAAACAAAAAACTATTATTTATCAATAATAGTTTTATTCACTTATTATAAACATATATCTATCTTTACTATTTAAATCTTTTTCTATAGTAATTTTAGCTGCAGGAAACTTCTCTAATGCCAATTTCTTTAATGCATCACCTTGTTTACAACCAATCTCAAATGCAATAATATATTTATCATTTAAGTTATTACCTATATAGGTTAATATCTTTTTATAAAATAACAATCCATTATCATCAGCAAATATGGCTTTTTGCGGCTCATATTTTGTTAACTCGTCTACTTCTTCATCAAATCCCACATAGGGAGGATTAGAAACAATCACATCATATTTACCATCAATTGAATTTAAAACATCATGTTCTGTATAATTAACTAAAACTTTATTATTTAACGCATTTCTTTTAGCAACATCTAACGCTTTTTCAGAAATATCGCACCCATAAACAACAGCATTACAATTTTTCTTTAAATATATTGCTATTGCACCACTTCCGGTACATAAATCCATTATCGTTATTCTTTTATCACTAAATACTTTGTCAATATATTTCTTTAATTTATCAACAAGCAACTCTGTTTCAAATCTAGGAATTAACACATCTTCATTTACCTCAATATTAACCCCATTGAAATCAACATTCCCAATTATATACTGAACAGGATATCCCTCTTCTAGTTTTTTTAAAGCATCAACCTGTTTTTCAACTGATACATATTTTCTAATTAATTCTTCATTAGTCATTCAAATTTTCACCAGCAAGCTTCAATCTCATATCTTCATTTATTAAAGCCTCTATAATTGGTTCTAAATAACCGTTCATTACTCTATCTAATTCCATAATAGAAAAATTAATTCTATGATCCGTAACTCTATTTTGAGGATAATTATATGTTCTTATTTTTTCTGATCTATCGCCTGTTCCAACCTTAGATCTTCTTGTTGCTGTTTCAGCTTCTTGTTTTCTTAATTGTTCATCATACATTTTTACTCTAAGCATCTTCATTGCTCTATCTTTATTTTTTAACTGACTACGTTCAGTTTGGCAAGTAACAATGATGCCTGTAGGAACGTGTGTAATTCTAACTGCTGAATTTGATGTATTAACAGATTGTCCTCCTGCTCCACTTGAATGGTATACATCTATCTTTAAGTCAGATTCTTTAATTTCAATATTAACATCATCTACTTCAGGCATTACTAGAACAGTAGCGGTTGAAGTATGTACTCTTCCCTGTGTTTCAGTAACGGGAATTCTTTGAACTCTATGAGACCCACTCTCATATTTTAGTTTAGAATAAACCCCTTTTCCTTTAATCATACATTCTATTTGTGAGAATCCTCCACTTGTTCCTTCAAGTTGATGTGTTACTTCAATATTCCATCCATTATGTTCTGCATAATATGAATACATTCTAAATAAATCACCAGCAAATATATTTGCTTCATCTCCACCAGCAGCTCCACGAATTTCCATAATAATATTCTTATCATCAAATTCATCTTTAGGAACTAATAGTTTCTCTAATTCGCTATATAATTTTGGTAATTTTTCTTCTAGTTCTTGAAGTTCTAATTCAGCCATTTCTTTCATTTCAGGATCATTAAGCATTTCCTTGGCTTCTGCTATATCATTATTAGTTTTCTTATATTCTCTATAAACATTAACTGTTTCCTCTAAATCACTTTGTTCTTTAGATAATTCTTTAACTTTATTAAAATCATTTAATACTTCTGGATCAGATAACATTTTTGTTAGTTCTTCATATTTTTCAACAATATTATCAAGTCTTTTAAACATAAAAAGTCCTCCCTTTGCTAAATAATTATACCAAACATTGAAAAAAACTCAATAATTAGCAACAAAAAAAGACTGCATTGCAGTCTTTTTAGTTAACTTCTTCCTCTTCTTCGCCAACAACCATTAAATCGGCTAAATCATCGTCATCATCAGTAATTGTATCTTGGTCGTCACCTTCATAGAAAATATCTTCATTAGAAGCGTTTTCTTCCTCTTCTTCAACATCTTCACTAGATGATTCTTCTACTTCATCCATATCAGCAAAATCCTCATCGTCATCTTCAATAACAACTTGTGACTTGTGTTTAGTTTGTAAATCCCAGTAACCATTATCTAACATAACAAATTTCTTATTTGTAGATAATAATTCAAAGAAATCTGTAATATGATCTAAATCACTATCAGCTTCACGTCCTAATGCTAAATTAACTTTACCAAATAAGTCAATAAGCTTCATCTTTTTATTAGATTCACTTAATACAAGGTTAGCAATCTCATCGTACCCCATTGTTTCTAGTTCTTCTACTGTATAATCTTTTAGTTTCATGTTTATATTTTACATCCTTTCGATTGGCTCAACACCTATTAATTCTAATGAAATTTTTAAAGTATACTTAATTGCAAATAATAAATTGATATTTTCTTCAGTACTTGTCTTATCATCGCTGATAATTCTTACTTTATCATAATATGAATGGAATGCACTAGCTAAATCATATGCATAATTTGCTATCAAATGAGGCAATTCCTTATCAGAAGCACTCTTAACTACCTCTGGCCATTCATATAATACTTTTAATAAATTATATGCATTTTCGTTATTCAGTGTAGTATATTCTTTTATTTTAAATTCTTTCTCATAATTACTCAAAATACTACAAATTCTTGCATAAGCATAATTAATGTAGAATACTGGATTTTCATTTGACTTTTCTTTAGCTAAATTCAAATTAAAGTCCATTTGAGTATCTAAGCTTACTTTTGAGAAGTAATATCTAGCCGCATTAACCCCTACATCGTCCATTAAATCACTTAATGTAATTGATTTACCAGATCTTTTACTCATTTTAACTACTTCGCCGTTTTCCATTAATCTAACTAGTTGAAGTAATTTAACCTCTAATTTATCCGGATCATTTCCTAGAGCTTTAACACTACTCTTTAATCTAGCAACATAACCATGATGATCAGTTCCTAGAACATCTATCATCTTATCAAAACCTCTTTTATATTTATCATAGTGATAAATAATATCTGGCATTAAATAAGTATATGTTCCATCTTCTTTTTGAAGTACATGGTCTTTATCATCAAATAATAATGAGCATTTAAACCATTTAGCTCCATCTTCATCATATATATAACCATTCTTATCAAGTTTATCAATAAACTCTTCCAAAGAATAATTAGTTCTAATATCTTTTTCTGATGAGAATACATCATATTCAATACGATATCTCTTTAAATCTTCTTTAATCTTACCAAGCAAATAATCAATACCATATTTCTTAAAATACTCTAAATCAGCATCTTTTAATGTATCACCATTTTTTTCAAATAACTCTTTAGCAATATCAACAATTTCATTACCATGATATCCATTTTCAGGTAATTCTTCTTTAACGCCTAATAAATTCAAATATCTAACTCTTATTGATTTACCTAGATTATCTATTTGTACACCAGCATCATTTACATAATACTCTTTTACAACATCATATCCATTAAATTTAAATATTCTTGCAAGTGAGTCACCATAAGCCCCACCTCTGGCATTACCCATATGAAGTATTCCCGTTGGATTTGCACTAACAAATTCAATATTTATTTTCTTACCCTTACCATTTTCATTTCTACCATAATCAAGTTTTACTTCATTAATATAATCTATATTCTTAATTAAGTAGTCTTTTTCCATATAAAAGTTGATAAAACCTGGCCCAACCAACTCAATATTTTTAATTCCGTCTCTATCAATCTTATCAACAATTTCTTTTCCTATTTCATTAGGGCTCTTATGTAGAACTTTTGCAAGCTTCATAGCTACGTTTGAAGAATAATCACCATTTTTTACATCTTTAGGTATTTCAACTAAAAAATCAGCATTTTCAACACCCATATCTTTTAATACAACATTTATTTTATCAATTAATTTTTCTTTCATAATGTCTCCTTTAAAGATATAACTATCTTCTTCTTTTCTTCACCAAATGAATAGATTATAGTTACGACATTGTTTTCAAAAGTCAAACTAGATTCTATATCAACCAAGGTATTTCCTTCTTCAAATACTAATTCACAAGTTTGCTTATTGAAATCAATTTTCATAGTATAATCTTCACCTGTCCGAAACAGGGTTCTATTGACAAAATCAACTATATTATTATCAAATTCAAGCTTTTTATCTACAAGGTAATTAGCCTCAATATCATGCTTATCTAATTCAATAACATCGTCAGTGAATAGACAATAGTCAACTATACTTTGCAATAGGACTCACCTCGTTTTTTCTAGAACATTATAACATACGATTTTTTATTTTCAATATGTTTTTTTATGAAAATAAACTAATCGAAATTTTTGTAGTAATTTTTTGACATAATTCAATAAATTAGATAGAATAGAAACGTGATATAAATGAAGAAAAACACATTTCTAGAAGGTGCATTATTTGCTTCAATTGCAATTATTTTAACAAAAGTTCTTGGAGTATTATATGTAATACCTTTTTATAAGATGATAGGTACCGATGGAGGAGCATTATATGGATATGCTTATAACATATATAACTTATTCCTAATAATATCTTCTGCAGGTATACCTCTAGCAATAAGTAAAGTTACAAGCGAATATATTGCTCTAAAAAAATCAAAACAAAAAGAATATATGTTTAAGCTTGCTCAAAAGATAATATTAGCAACATCAATAGTATGTTTTCTAATATGCTTTATATTTGCTAAAGATATTGCTCACTTAATAATTGGTGAAGTAACTGGGAAAAATAGTATCGCAGATATAGCTTTTGTAATTAGATGCGTATCATTTGCAATACTAATTGTTCCAAATTTAAGTATTACAAGAGGATATTTACAAGGACACAAATATATTAAAGACTCATCATTCAGTCAAGTAATAGAGCAATTAGTAAGAATATTTGTAATTATTGTAGGGGTATATGTAGCAATATATGTATTTAAAACCGATATTAAAACAGCAGTAGGTATTGCTGTATCAGGAGCAACTGCAGGGGCAATTATAACATACCTATACTTAACATATAAAAAGAAAAAGTATATAGAAAAGGAACAAACAAAGGATATTAGCAAAAATGAGAAAAAAGAAGTATTAAAAAAAATACTTATGTATTCTCTTCCATTTATTATAATAAGTGCAGCGAATAACTTATATAACACAACTGACATGATTCTCTTAATAAGGGGATTAGATTCAGTAGGATTAAATGGTGTTGATATTGAAACAATCAGTAGTGTATTTACTACCTGGGGAAGCAAGCTTACAAGTATTGTAACAGCTATATCAACAGGATTAGTAATGAGTTTGATACCTGCTGTAGTATCAAGCTATACTTTAAATAAAGTAGATGATGTTAATAAAAACTTTAATAAAGCATTACAATTACTATTATTTGTAGTATTACCATTATCCTTATTTACAAGTATCTTTGCTAGTGAAATATGGAGTATCTTCTATGCAGAAAAAACTTTTGGCCCAATAATTATGAAATTATACTTCATAATAGCGTTCTTTGATGGATCATTTACAGTAATGTGTTCAACATTAAACGCCATGAATAAATTCAAATTCGTTTATTTCATCGTTTTAGTGGGTCTAGGGCTTAATGCACTACTAGATATACCTCTTATACATCTATGTAATAAAGTTGGTATATACCCTTATTATGGGGCTTTACTAGCAACATTAATTGGTTACTCAATTTCCATTGTTCTTACACTAACCTATTTACACAGAAATTATCAATTTAACTACACAGAGACATTTAAAAAAATTCCTAAATTATTATTAAGTATTATTATACTTGTTATAATAGCTTATATGTATGAAAGATTTATACCTCATTCATTTGGCAAATTATTAACAATGGTATATTTAGCAATAATTGGTATTGTATGCCTAGCAATATACTATTTATTAAATAAGAAAACACTTGATGAAATAATAGTTTATAAATTAAAAAAGAGCAAAAAGTAATTTGCTCTTTTTTTCAAGTAGAATACCTTTCTACTTAACTAATTCATATTTTTGAAAGTAATAATTTCCATTTTTTATAATAAACGTATATTTATACGTATTATAATTGTCCCAAGATAATTCAGAACTTTGCTCAGTATATGAAGTAAGCCCACCATAATTTCCACCTTCGAGAGACTCTATGAATTTAGTTTTTTCATAATCTTTGAAATAATTAACTATTACTTTTGAATATAAATCCTCATTTTCAACTGATAATTCTTCAGCATCATAATCTATATCATAGAAAGCTCT
The DNA here is from genome assembly GCA_016288635.1 of Caryophanales bacterium. Lineage (GTDB taxonomy): Bacteria > Bacillota_I > Bacilli_A > RF39 > UBA660 > JAEEKZ01. The sequence goes on along the minus strand of JAEEKZ010000018.1, from coordinate 32,992 downwards.
TTTCTCATAGACATATAATTTATTATCTTCTTTTTCAGCATTTATTAGTTTTTTATGTAATATATATTCTTCATCCCCACCATCACAATTGTTGCTCATAATATAATACTTTCCATTAGTTATAAAAATCCAAAAATCTCCACTTCCTGAAACAACTCTGCCCTCAATGTCATAGAATTTAGAGTCTTCATTGTCTTCATAAACATAGTATGTATATGAGCTATTTTCAGCATTTGCTTCTAATTCTTCTTTAGTAAACACCATATCTAAAGCTTCCTTAATATAATTATTCATTTCATCTATTGATATTTCAGTAATTAACTGTCCACCGCAAGTGGCAATAATTCCTCTATTTTTATCATAAACAATATTACCTAATGTTTCTATCTTTTGCGCTAATGATAAGTTCGAGATATTATATAATCCATTTTGTAATAATTCATCTGAATTAATATTAATATAATCAAATCCTTTGATTGCTTTCGTTACTTCACCAGATGAAATATCAACTGTTTGCTTTCCATTCTTTTTAACCGGTTGTCCATTATTAGATCCACTAGTGTTTAAAGCAAGGAACCACCCTACAAATCCACCTGCAATTAGTAAAATTATCAACAATAATATAAAGGGCAATTTACTCTTCTTGGGATCTACAACTAATTGTTGATTTTTAATAGATGCGTCACTATCCATAGACTTATTTATATCATTTGCTGTTTCCACGCCAATATTTTTATTCTTTTCTTCCATTTTATTCCTCCGTTTTATTTTTCTTCTTTTATTATATTTCAAAACTTGCAGTTATGTAATGAACTAGCATACCATTAACGCTAACTTTTTTAACTATACGATAGTTACCTTTAACTAGTGAACCATACATACTTCTCCATTCAACGTTAAGTTCTAAATTTGCATCTTTATAAACCTTATCAGGAGTTTCTTTTTCACCAATTTTATCCAAATCTAACCATACTAACCCATTTTTATATTGAATATAATAATCTTCTGGTATTTCATATTTATTCGTATTATTGATAACTAGAGTACACCCTGTCGAAGTAACACTACCCTCTTTAACATTCATTGATAAACCATCTAAATCATCATACTTAATATCACATAGTTTTTCTAAATTTTCCTCATATCTACTAATATAAACTTTCTCTTTAGACTCACAAACTAACACATAAAAATCCTTATTACCCATATTCTTTTTTGATCTATCATATGAATATATTGTGTTTTTTTCATCAGTCTTTACTTTAGTTAACTTTTTAATAAAATCATCTAATGTAATGTCTTTATCCTTAAAAGCCTGATTTAATGTGTAATTCTTATATGGAACTTCTAAAGAAGAAATAATTAAAGTCTTTTCATCATATTGATATCCATATCTAAATACCTCAACATGTTTCTTATTCCATAAACCAAAAACAAAACTCAAAACAATCAATATAGCTAAAACAACTACAACAACTACAATTGTTACAATTAGTTTAATATTTATATTATTCTTAGGTTTACTCTCTTCATTCTTTTTTTCTTCCATAACTAGCCTACTTTTTTAATAATTTATATACTTTTAAAGCAACGTTATATTCAATATATTTTAATTTATTAACTACATAATCGAATTCGCCAACTAATTCTAAGATTTTAGGATTGTATCCTTTTTTTATCTCATAAATATGATAGAACTCACTATTAGGATTTAAATCTCCTGATATACCATAATAATTAACATATTTTAATTTTCTTTTTATACATTCCTTTAAATGTTCGTTATAGAAAGAATATTTCATATTATATTTACGATAAGCTGAATCTGTTCCACTCATAAAAGTAATTCCTTCATTACCAGTAAAGACACTCATTAAAGCACCGAGATAAATTTTATCTTCTTTAATATCTTTAGCTTCAGAAATTTCTTTCTTAACATTGTCGATTCTCTTTTCGACCATATCAAGTTCATTATTTAGTTTACTTCCAACATTAGCATATTTACTCATCTTATCTTTAATTTCTTTATGCTTACTTTCTAATTCTCTCAAATTATTATTTAAATAATTTCTATACTTAGAAACATCAAGATAAGTAATAAAATATGTTAAATAGTCTTTAAGGTAGTCATACATTTTCTTATAATACCAACTTGGTCTTAAGATAAAATGTTTATTATCCGCACTCTTTTTTAATAAAGAATAGAACAAATCGTATTCATCTTCATTTATGGGTCTAGTAACTATTCCCTCTTCCTCAGCCTTTATAATATTTTTCTTAGTTGATTTAGTAAAACTATTTAAAGTATCTTCATAAGAGTCAAGAATATCATATCTACATAAATATCTCGGTTGCATTGTTTCAAAATTCTTAGTAAAACCTAAATGTTTATAACCAACTTTTAACAAATTATCATAACAATCATGATTTTCTTCATTTAGTAAATTACCATCTTTATCTAAAACGTTATAAATAACATTAGGATCAATTTTTAACATTAATCCTTTATGTTCTTTAACAAATTTAATTACACATTCATTAAAGAATTTTAATAACTCTATATCATTATAATCTAATAAAAAACCTCTTGGAGAATAGAAGATATATAGATTTAAAACGGCTTTCTTTCTAAGTAGCATTGCCGCTCCACATATCTTATCTTTTTTCTTAACTCCAACAAAGTAATAGTCCCAACCATTTTCTTTCTTTAACTTACCCCATCCAGGTAATTGATAAATAGAAACAAATTCGTTCTTTAATGCATAACTTAAATATTCTTTTTCATCAAGTATTACAAATTCCATGGTTAATTCTTCCTTATTTTTCTATATATCTTTAGTAATGTTGGTAACATTCTATATAAAGGTTTATTATTAACTAAATCAAATTCACCAATAAATTCGACATATTCTCCACCAAATTTCCTCTTAAAATCATGCAAATGAGCCAAATTCTTGTATGTTGTATTAGGATCTCCAACAGTACCAAATAAATCATATACTTTATATCCATTTTCTTTTGCATCAAGCATTGATTCATAATAACATCTACTAACTGCAAAAGTATAATTAGCAAGTTCATCACTACCAATGTATAAAGACCACGCTTTATCTCCAGCATAAACACATATTAAAGAGCAAACCATAACTCTACCTTTACCCTTGCTAAATGTTTCTTTATCTTTCTTTAATCTTTCTAATTGATTATTTAAATCATTAACATGTTTTTTATCTACTTTTAATTTTTCTTCAACTTCCTTAATATTATTATCAATATTTTTATTTAATTTATCATAATTAACGTAGGCATTGAAAAACTTAACAGTCTTTTCTTTACTAAACTGATTATAAAACTCCGTGAAATATTCTTTAGAATATGCAGAAAAATCATCTTTATCGCTATTAAATTGATTTAATCTACAAAATTCATCTATATTAGGTTCGTTATCCATCTCTAATTCGTATGTATAACTACGTTTAACGCTCTTTAAGAAAGATTTACTTATCTTGCTATCTATTTCCTCAACAGACTGTGTTAAATCGGTTCTAAACGTATATCTAGGTTGATTACCTTCATATAATTTATTAAATCCTTTATGAATATATCCTAATTCTTTAAGATTGTTATATATTTTATAATTATCTTCTCCATCTATCTTATTAGCGTTTTCATCTATTGTCTGATACTTAATATCAGGATCTATCTTAATATATATTACTTTATTCTTTTTCATATATTCTTTTAATGCTTCAGTAAATTCTTTTAATAATTTCTTATCATTAAAATCAATTACAAAACCTCTAGGTGAATAGATATAACTATAACCAAGTGGAGTATTTTTCTTTAAAAATAAAGCAGCACATTTCAAATCGCCTTTATCGTCTTCCATACCAACATAAAGAGGATCTTGCTTTTTACCCACAATAGCAAATTGTCCCCATGCATAAGATTGTAAAAAATGAGCTTTTTGATGTTTTGAAACAAAATTAATATACTTATTTCTACTAATATTACTAACAAATTTCATTTTCATCATCACCATAAATATTTTACCAAATAATATATCTATACGCAAACAAGAAAAATTCCCTTTAAAAAAGAAGTCATTTTTGATACAATTACAATGGTGATAAAGAATGAATCCTTTTACAATAGTCATAATTGTTGTAATATTATTAGCCGCTTTAGCTATTTTATATATATATAATTTTAATAAATTACAATTCTACAGAACAAGAATTGAAAAATCTGAAAATATAATAGATGAAGCTCTAAGAAAAAAATATGATAAGATTTGTGAAATAAACATTACTATTAAAAAAGAATTTCCTAAAAAAGACTACTTAAAAGAATATATAGACTTAAAAGAAAAAAGACTAACAAACTACTTTACTGATAGAAAACTAGTTGAAGCGATGAATCTAATTAAAGAATTAATTGATGATAATGATTCAATTAATACCAAGGAAGTTAAAGAAATACTTAGCGAAATTGAAAAAATTGACGAAGAATTGACATCAGGAAAGAATTATTACAATAAAAATAATACGGAATTAAATGAAATAATTAGAAAATTCCCATCAAATATTGTTGCTAAAATACATAATTTTAAAATTAAACCATACTTTGACGGAAAAAACATGCAAGATGCAGTTCTTGATGATTTTAAACTATAATAAAAGGAATCTAACATAGATTCCTTTTTATAATTCCCATTTAATTATTTCTAAACCATTCTTCTTTAAGAAATCATTAGTCTTAGAAAAAGGCTTTGAACCGAAAAACCCAGCATAAGCAGACAAAGGTGATGGGTGTGGACTCATAATTACTAAGTGTTTTGGATTAGTAATTAATTTCTTTTTTTCTTTAGCAAAATTACCCCACAAGATAAATACCACTGGAGTATCCTTTTTATTAACCAATTTAATAACATAATCCGTAAATGGTTCCCATCCAAGTTTTCTGTGAGATCCAGCTTTATCTTTTTCAACAGTTAAAACTGCATTTAAAAGAAGAACGCCCTGTTTTGCCCAATTAGTTAAATCTCCATTATCTTTTGGCTTAATTCCCAAATCATTATATAGTTCAGTATATATATTTTGAAGTGAAGGCGGTATTTTTATACCTTTTTGAACACTAAAAGATAATCCGTGTGCTTCTCCTTCGCCATGATAGGGGTCTTGACCAACAATAACCACTTTTACATCTTTATAAGGAGTTAATTTTAGAGCATTAAAAACATAATCCTTTGGAGGATAAATTGTTTTCGTTTCATACTCTTTTTTTATTATAGATAAAAATCTCTTAAAACCTTCACTACTTTCTACAAGAGTTAGTTCTTCATCCCAATCATTACCTATCATAATAAACCCTCACATAGACTTATCGCAGTATCTAAATTATCAACTGATATTAAGAATCTACTATTATGACAGAAAGTAACGCCTTTAGGTGGCATAGAACACCATTCTTTGGGAAAAGGCTTTTTTAATTCAACTGTTTCGGCATTAATTGGAACTCCTTGAACTTGAAATCCACCTCTTTTAGAAGGGTAAATAACAAATACGGCCTCAGTATTCCAAAGTGCTTTTTTAAATGGCATAAATCTATCTAAAATAATAATCTTCTTATTAAAAGTTCTTTTATAAATATCTAATAATTCAACTTGCATCTCTGCTCTTTTTAATTCAGTTTTTATAACATTATCAAGTAAGACAGATGCCCATTCAACAGCTTTATCAAATTCTTTATCGCCATTAGAGTCACTATCCCACAAAGGATTAAATGTTGAAATTGCAAATGCAATAGCATTCTCTCTACCTGTATTATCAGAATTATCTAAACTTTCAATAAAATTCTTATCAATACCAGCAACTACTTCTTCACTATAAAGTGAAGGCGCAAATGCTTTCCATAACTTACCAAAAGAAGCATATGGAATGCCATTTTCTCTACACTCATTATCAGCCTGATGATGATCAAACTCACCAAAACCAACATCAAAAACTATTCCTTTAAATCCTTCAGGAACTGTATAAGAACGAATGATTTTAATATCTGGGTTAATCATCTTTAAAAAAGCAAAACCAAAAACATCATCTGAATGAAACGTTCCAGCATGAGTTAACCCATATTCGCATTCCTTTAATTCTAAAAAAGTCATATATACTCCTATTTATGATAAGATTCGTTATTATTAATCTTACACGCTCTATATACTTGTTCTAGCAAAACACCCCTAAATAAACCATGAGGCATAGTCATACTAGAAAAACTAATTCTATCATTACATAATTTAATTACTTCATCAGCAAGTCCAACACTACTTCCAATAATAAAAGTTATTGAAGGATATTTAATTAAACTCTTATCAATCAAATCAGCAAACTGGACACTATCTAAAGATCTACCTTTTATATCGCAATATACATTGTATTCATTTCTTTTAATAACATTTAATATACTTTTTGTTTCATTAGCTTGATTAGTATCATCTTTTAATTCAATAATCTCTAGCTTACTATATTTAGATATTCTTTTAGAATAATCACTTATCATGTCCTTTATATATTCATCTTTTATTTTTCCAAAACAAATAATCTTTATCATATCTCAAATACCTCAGTGTGCTCATCTTGCTTAGCGCAACTTATGTTACCAAACTCAATTTCATATTTTTTTAATGTTTCATTAACAGTCTCTAATGCTTTCTCAGGACAATTATTAGTTTCACTCAAATGAATTAATAATACATGTTTTGTATTATCACCAATTAACTTTGATAAGTAAAAACCTGCAGCATTATTAGATAAATGCCCATTGTCAGATAACACCCTTTTTTTTAACCAAACAGGGTACGGACCATTTTCTAGCATTTCAATGTCATGATTTGATTCAAATAAATACAACGATAAATTTTCTAACATCTTAAAGTTATTTCTATTAACATAACCTGTATCGGTTATATAAGCAACACTACTTTCATTATTAGAGATAACAAAATTACGAGCATCATTCGCGTCATGACTGGATCTAAACGATCTAATAAGAGTACCATCATCTAATTCCATGTCATTCTCTAAGAAAACCACATGATTGTACTCTTTTAAATCTTCTAATTCATTAAAAATTATTTCAGAACATACTAAAGTTGCCCCACTTTTTTTTAAAACAGGCTTTAAAGCACTAATATGATCAGAATGAGTATGTGTTATAAATACATAATCAATCTCAACTACAGAACAACCAATAGATTTTAATTCTGTATCAATATATGTAACATTTTTACCAGCATCAAAAAGCAAATTGTACTTATCAGTTTTAATATAAGTACAATTACCTTTTGAGCCACTCGCTAAATTACAAACCTTCATAATATCCTACTTGTATAATGACATCGGATTCAAAAACTTGTATCCATTTTTTCCATCAAATGGACGCCCAATAGATATTGAATAATGTAAGTGAACACCTGTTGCAAAACCACTCTTACCCATTGATCCGATTATCTGTCCTTTTTTAACAGGAGTACCAACAGCAACACTAACAAACTTCAAGTGAGCATAAGAAGTATAATAATTATTTGCGTGTTGAATAACAATCGAATTACCGGCTTTCCACCCTAGAATAGTTTTTGGCCCAGCAGAAACAACAATTCCATCTGCAGCTGCATAAATAGGACTTCCATCACCTGTACCAGAAATATCTATACCTTGGTGAATTTTACCCCAACGATAACCATATGGGCTAGTAATCTTATAAGGCGTATTTGTAGGCCATCCCCATTCAAGACCAGTATCTACATACGATCCAGTACCACTATTAATATATCCTTTAGTACCTTTAGTAGTTATTTGTGCAACAGCCTCTCTTAATACTTCTTTATCGGTAATAATAATTTCTGAATTTGCCTCACCATTAACAACTTGATATTGTTCAGTTACCCTTGTAATACCAGTAACTCCTGGAGTAGTAATTTCTGAATACCCATATGCTTTATTAGAATCATATACTGTTTTTTTAGTAAACATTGTTTCAACATTTTCAATTTTATGCATATCCATTACTAAATCAATTACAGGATTAATATATGTAATATTTATATCATCATTTACTTTTAATACAGAATCTTTTTCTCTATATTTAGGATTAATAATCAACAACTCTGATACATTTAAATTATTATCTTCTGCAATTGATGATAAAGAATCACCAAGTTTTACTTTATAATGATTAATTTTTGCATCTTCATTAAATAATAAATATTGTAATAAATCGGCAGAATCTGTATATATTTTATTATTAACATCAATAAAAGCTTCTTTAATAGTAATGTTTCTATTGAAATATAATTTTTCTATTAACTCGCCTTCATCAACAATTTCTTCTTGTGTACCGTTTAGATAATTATTTAATGTTTCTGTATCAATAAAAGATGAAATAAAACCATTAATAGCTTCTTCAAATACTTGTTTATCTAATACATAAATACGCACATCTTCTGAAGAATCTTCTTCTCCAGGGCCTAAATCACCTAAATCAGAATTTTCATCATTATCTAAATCCGGATCTTCATTATGTTCTTTATCCCCGTTTGCTTCATTTTCTTCAATTTTAGCAGATTTAATACCTTTTAATGTAACAACATACCCTTTAATAGTAAATGCATCTTCTTGCTCAATCATATTATAAATTGAGTTTACAGATAATACATCATTACTATAAGTATTAGTTTTAACAATATTAAAACCATTTGGTGGATAAACTTGTTTAACATTATATTTCTTCATTATTTCTTTTTGTTCATTATTAATTAATGAATATAAATCTTCTGAAGAATTTATTAAACCCAAAAAATTACCATGCATATAAACTTTATATAAACTATTTATATCATTATTAACAGTAACCTTATGGTCAAATAATATTAACAATAATACAACACCACATAAAAATATAGTTATAAGTATATTTTTAAACAACTTCATTACTCATCTTCCTTTTGAGATCTCAATATATTTTTAAAGCAATTTTTACTTAAATCAAATTGCAATTCTACTGTTCCCAAACCACCTTTACGATGCTTAGCAATAACTAGTTCTGCAGGAACTATCTTAGTACTAATATCTTTCTTTTCATAATAATCTTTTCTATTTATAAATAAAACCATATCAGCATCTTGTTCCAAAGAACCAGATTCACGTAAGTCCGCTAACATTGGTTGATTATTTTCTCTTTTTTCAGCACTTCTTGATAACTGTGATAAAGCTATAACGGGAACACCTAATTCCAAAGCCATAGTCTTTAAACTACGAGATATCTCTGATACTTCAACCTGTCTAGATTCTACTCTTCTATTGCCTGTAGATACTAACTGTAAGTAGTCAATAACAACAAGACCTAAACCACTACCAGTGCTTGCAAGTCTTCTACATTTAGCTCTTATTTCACCACAAGTAATACCAGCATTATCTTCAATAAAAATATTGGTATCACTCAATTGGCTCATAGCTTCATTGTATCTTTTCCAATCATTTTCAGCCATTAAACCCGTTTGAAGTTTATAAGCATCAATTTGTCCAACGGCACTAATCATACGATTAACTAACATTTCTGCAGGCATTTCCAAGTTAAATATAGCAACAGCTTTCTTAGTTGTAGATGCAGCATATGTAGCCATATTTAAGGCAAGCGCAGTTTTACCCATACCAGGACGAGCTGCAAGAATTATCATTTCACCAGGTTGAAAACCTGTTGAAATCTTATCAAATTCATAGAAACCAGTCTCTAATCCTGTAACAGGACTCTTAGTCTTAGATAATAATTCTAACTTCTCTTGTGCTTTCTTTAATACTTCACTAATTGAAAGAAACTCACCTGAACTTCTGTGTCTAACTACATTTAATATTTCTTGTTCAGATCTATCTAATAGGATATTTAAATCTTCTTCATCATATGCATTTTTAGAAATATTATCAGTAGTTTCAATTAATACTCTTCTAATAGCATTTTCTTTAACAATGTTCATATAATATTCAACGTTACTTGTATTAACAACAGAATCAATAACGTCCATTATATAATCTAACCCTATAGAATTTAATTTCTTAGTTTTATCCAATTCATTCTTGATAGTAGTTACATCAATTGGTATTTTTTCATCGTGCAATTCTTTAATAGCACTAAATAAAATTTTGTTTCTTTCATCAAAAAACATATCAACATTTAAATCTTCAACAACTTTATCGACGTCTCTACTATTAATGAAACATACTCCAAGAACACTCATTTCTGCTTCTAAATTGTTAGGCAACATTCTTGCCATATTTATCACCTTACTTTACTAATTGTACATTAATACTAAATTTTACTTTTTTGTGAAGTTCAATATCAACTTTATGAACTCCTAAGGTATCTAAACCTGTTTGACTCTTAATACATTTCTTATCTATCTTATAACCTAGAGAAGCTAACTTTTCAGCAATTTGTTTTGTTGAAACAGAACCAAACACTCTATCTTCTTTACCAGTGCTAACCTTAAAATCATAAGTTTTTCCATCTAATTTCTTTTTTATTTCTGTTAATTCAGCAACTAGCTTTTCTTCATTAGCTTTTCTCTCATCAAGCTCATCTTTTAAAATTTTACTGCTAGTTTTTGTATATGGAACCGCTAATTTATTCTTAATTAAATAATTATTAGCGTATCCATCGCTAACATCAATAACTTGATCTTTTTTTCCTTGCTTTTTAACATCTTCCAACAATATTACTTTCATTTTATTATGCCCTCCCAAGTAAAACTATTATAACAAAAAAAAGGCAAAAAAAATACCATTAATGAGTAAATGGTATTAATGCCATAAATCTAGCGCGCTTAACTTGATCTGCAATATATCTTTGATGTTTAGCGCAAGCACCTGTCATTCTTCTAGGTAAAATTTTGCCCTTTTCATTAATATATTTATTAATAATCATTACATCTTTATAATCTACAGATTTTCCGGCACACATTTGACATATTTTTTTCTTCTTATGATAAAATTCTGCCATAATCTATTCCTCCTTTTTAAAATGGTAAATCATCATTACTTAATGTGATTTCGTCTCCAAAATCCTTATAAGGATCTTCAGTTATATCACTTGTTTCCATTTCAGGTCCTTCAAAAGCAGGTTGGAACATTTCACTGTTATCACCAGCTGGAGCACTATCTCCATTATTTCTAGACCCCATAAATTCGATATTTTCTACAATTATATCAGTAGAATATCTTTTAGAACCATCTTTTGCATCATAAGAACTATTACTAATTCTTCCAACGGCACTAATCATATTACCTTTTTTACAATATCTGCCAATTAAATTAGCAGTATTACCAAAAGAAACACATCTTATAAATTGAGTATCTCTCTCGCCATTACGATTAGTAAAATCTCCTTGGCATGCTAGAGAATATCTAGCAACTTCTCCTGTACCAGATTGACGCATCTCAGGGTCCTGTGCAAAACGACCAATTAATATAACTTTATTCATTTTATCTCCTATTCTTCATCTAAATTAAGAATTAAATGTCTTATTACATTTTCATTAATTCTAACTTTACGATCAAATTCTTTAATAACATCTGTACTAGCAGTAACAGTCATTACATAATAATTTCCACTTACTTCCTTATTAATTGGATAAGCAAGTTTCTTCTTACCTAAATCTTTGAAACTAGTTACAGTAGATTCACCATTAATTAAAGATTTTACATCTTCAGCAGTTTTTGCAATAGCCTCATCTTCCATAGTAGATTTAACTATAAACATAACCTCATAATTTGTCATCTCTACACCTCCTCACGGTCTTCACGGCTTTATTTCAAAATAAAGCAAGGAGTAATTTCTTTACTCGCATGTATTATAGCAAAATAAACGCTACAAGTAAACAAAAAAATAATTAAAAAGCGTCAAAAAAGATAGTTAAAAAACTATCTTTCCATCTTTAATATCAAGATTAATGTTACTATTCTCTTTTATCGTACCATCTATTAATCCTTTTGCCAAAATTAACTCAATAGTATCAGCAACAAATCTCTTTAGTGGCCTTGCACCAAATGCTGGATCATAAGAGTTTTCAACAATATAATCTTTAAGTTGATTGCTTAATGATATCTTAATATTTTTATCACTTAATCTATCTTTTTGAATATCCATAATAATCTTATCAAGAATCTTATAAATTGCATTCTTTTCCAAGTTATTAAAGAATACTATTTCATCAATTCTATTTAAAAACTCTGGTTTGAATGTTCTACTTAATTCTTTGTTAATTAATTCTTCTTTATTAGAATCATTACTTAATATATATTCACTACCTATATTGGATGTCATAATTATAATAGTATTTTTAAAATCAACTGTAACACCTTGACTATCCGTAATACGACCATCATCCAAAATTTGTAACAAAATGTTAAATACCTTTGGATGAGCCTTTTCAATTTCATCAAATAGTACTATTGAATATGGATTTCTTCTAACAGCTTCAGTTAATTGTCCTCCTTCTTCATATCCGACATAACCTGGAGCAGCTCCAATTAACCTTGAAACATTGAATTCTTCCATATATTCACTCATATCAATACGAATCATATGTCTTTCATCATCAAATAATTCATATGCTAGAGTTCTTGCAACTTCAGTCTTACCAACACCAGTAGGTCCCAAGAATAAGAATGATCCAATAGGTTTATTAGGATCTTTAATACCAGATCTACTTCTTAATATAGCATTATATACTTTATTTAAAGCAGCATCCTGACCTATAACTCGCTTCTTCATATTTTCCTCAAGACTTAATAATTTTTCTTTTTCACCCTCAACTAGTTTGGAAACAGGTACCCCAGTCCACTTAGAAACAATTGAAGCAATATCCTCTTCATCAACAGTATCAGATATCATCTTATTATTGTTATTCTTTTGTAACTCTTCAAGTTCATGTTCTAACTGAGGTATTTCGCCATGTCTTAATCTTGCAGCAGTTTCCAAATCATATATATTTTCAGCTTCTTTTAATTTATGACGTAAATTTTCTAGTTTTCTCTTCTTATCTAGAATATCACCAGTAATTTTTTTCTCTTTTTCAAAATCTTCTTTAAGTTTAGACTCTTGAAGTTTTAAATCATATAAGTCTTTATCTATCTTATCTAATCTTATCTTACTCTGTTCATCTTTTTCTTTCTTCAATGATTGTCTTTCAATTTCTAGTAACATTATTTTACGAGTTAATTCATCGACGCATGCTGGAACACTATCCATTTGTACTTTTATTGTAGCACATGCTTCATCAATTAAATCTATTGCTTTATCAGGTAAGAATCTATTAGTAATATATCTATCAGACATTGTTGCAGCAGCAACCAATGCTCTATCCTTTATGGAAACGCCATGATATACTTCAAATCTTTCTTTTAGACCACGTAATATAGCGATTGTATCAATTACACTTGGAGCACTTACAATAATCTTTTGAAAACGTCTTTCTAAAGCACCATCTTTTTCTATAAATTTGTGATATTCATTTAATGTTGTAGCACCAATACACTTAATCTCGCCACGGGCAAGCATAGGTTTTAACATATTACCAACATTTAATGTGCCTTCATCACCTGATGCAACAATCATGTGTATTTCATCGATAAACATGATAATATTACCATTTTCTTCTTTTATTTTATTAAGTACTTTTTTAAGTCTTTCCTCAAATTCACCACGATATTTAGCACCAGCAACTAAAGCAGCCAAATCAAGTTCCCAAACACGTTTATTCTTTAAACTATCTGGAACGTCATTATTAACAATACGTAACGCCAATCCTTCTACGATGGCACTTTTACCAACACCCGGTTCACCGATTAAAACAGGATTATTTTTAGTTTTACGTGAAAGAATTCTAGTAATACTTCTAATTTCGTCATCTCTACCAATAACGGGATCAATTTTATTGTTCTTAGCTAAATCAGTAATATCTCTACCATATTTTTCTAATACATCCACATTATCGTCTTCGTTATTAAAATAATTATTCATATAATCATCCCTTTCGGTGACATTATACTACACCAATTAGCACTCGTCAATATCAAGTGCTAATTTTATAAAATAAAAAAAGTATAGTTTAAACTATACTAATTCTAATCTAACTTGTAGAGCGTCATCTCCACGACGTTCAGTTAATTTAATAATTCTTGTATATCCACCATTTCTAGTTTCATACTTAGGAGCTAATTCATTAAAAATCTTAGCAACTAATTCAGAATCATTATGTAAAAATGCAAGTGCTTTTCTACGATTAACTAATGTTTTTCTCTTTCCATAAGTTATCATCTTGTCAACGAATTTACGAACTTCTTTAGCTCTTTCTTCAGTAGTAACAACATAACCATATCTAATAACATCTTTAGTTAATCCAGCTAAAATGCTTCTTCTTTGTCTTGTTTCTCTTCCTAATTTTCTATACATAATTTCTACTCCTTAAATGAAAGTCCTAATTCAGAAACTTTATCAATAACTTCTTTTAAAGATTTCTTTCCTAAGTTTCTAATCTTAGTAACTTCAACTTCTCTTTTGTCTACTAAATCTTGAATAGTATGGATATTAGCACGTTTTAAGCAGTTATATGCACGAACTGAGAATTCAACTTCCTCAATAGGTGTTTCTAACTTCTTAGTAATTGTATCTACTTTCTTTTCTTGCATTATTCCAGACATATCACTAATTGAATTTAAGTCAGTAATAATATTAAAATGTTCAATTAAGATTTTTGCAGCAAGTGCCATAGCTTCTTCAGGAGACATTGATCCGTCAGTAGCAACTTCCATGATTAATTTATCATAATTCTCATTTTGTCCAACACGAGTATCTTCAACATCGTATTTAACATATTCGATTGGTGAGTAATTAGAATCAATTGAAATAACACCAGCTGGTACGTTACCCATTAATAATTTATTTGTCTTAGAATCAACAAATCCATTACCATTATTAACAGTAACTTCCATATTAATTTTACCGCCTTTAACTAATGTACAAAGAACCAATTCAGGATTCATAATTTCAACATCAGGATTCTTTTCAAAATCGCCTGCTGTAACCTCACCCTCAACATTCTTTGAAAGTCTTAAAGTAACGACATCATTTGTATGATTTTTAACAACAACTTTCTTTAAGTTAAGAATAATTGTTGTAACATCTTCGATAATTCCTTCAATTTTTTGAAATTCATGAAGAACACCGTCAATTTTAACACTTGTAATTGCACTACCAGGTAAACTAGATAACATTACTCTTCTTAAAGCATTACCAATTGTAGTACCAAATCCTCTTTCTAGTGGATCTAATTCAAATTTTCCAAAATGATTACTTTCAATATATTCTGTTATTTTATAATCAGGCTTTTCAAATTTTACCATATACTATTCAATCCTTTCTTTAAATTAATTTCTAGGTCTCTTAGGTGGACGACATCCATTATGAGGAACTGGAGTTTCATCAATAATACTTGTGATTTCAAGTCCAGCAGCTTGTAATGAACGAATTGCATTTTCTCTACCTGGGCCTAGACCTTTTACATAAACATCAACCTTCTTAACACCAAGGTCAATTGCAGCTTGTCCTGCAGCTTCTGCAGTCATACCAGCAGCAAATGGAGTTTTCTTCTTGCTTCCTTTGTAACCAATTCTACCAGCTGAAGACCAACTAATTGCGTTTCCTTCATGGTCAGATATTGTTACAATAGTATTATTATATGTTGAATGAATATGTGCTTCTGCTTCAACAACAGTTGTTTTAGCTTTCTTTTTTCTTCTATTATATGCCATAACTAACTACCTCCTACTTAGAAACTTTCTTCTTATTAGCAACTACTTTACCTCTACCCTTACGAGTATGAGCGTTTCTATTAGTTCTTTGACCTCTAACAGGTAAACCTTTTTTATGTCTAACGCCTTCATAAGATCCAATTTCCATTTTATTTTTAATACTCATTTGTACTTCTCTACGTAAGTCACCTTCAACTAAATGATTATCGATTTCTTTACGTAATGCAGTAATTTCAGTTTCAGTTAAATCTTTAATTTTTTTTGCAGGATTAACTCCAGTTTTTTCACAAATTGTTTTAGCTAAGCTTCTTCCTATACCATAAATTGCAGTAAGACCTATACAAGTATGTTTCTCACCAGGTAATTCAACGTTTTTAATTCTTGCCATATTTACTCCTCCTAACCTTGTCTTTGTTTATGTTTTGGATTTTCACAAATTACCATAACTTTTCCATTTCTTCTAATTATTTTACATTTTTTACAGATTTTCTTAACTGATGGTCTAACTTTCATAATATACCTCCATTTATCTCTTATTCCATGTTATAATCCCACGTGTTAAATCGTAAGGTGATAACTCAACTGTAACGGTATCACCTGGTAAAATACGTATCATATGAATACGCATTTTACCAGAAACGTAGGCTTTTACAGTGTGACCGTTCGGTAATTCGACAACATAATCGCTGCCTTTTAATACCTCAACAACCTTACCTTCTACTTCAATTTTGTCACTATTTTTCTTTGCCATTATATCACTCTCCCGTAAAGTATAGCTTTAGCGACTTACTAGTTTCTAGTAATATTATAAGGAACCCCATAAGTAGATCGGGATATCCTTACTTATTCTAAAATTATTACTCACAATTCAAAATATCTTTTATCATTGTAGCAACAACCATTTTGTCATTATTTGGCTCAATGATTGCCAAATTATTATGTTCCTTATAATAATCAACAATAGGCTTAGTGTTATTAATAAATGTTTCGAAACGATTTCTAAATGATTCTTCATTATCATCTTCACGAACAACTAACTCACCTTGACAATTGTCGCATATACCTTTAACTTTAGGCATACAATCTGGATTATTCAAATTGAATGACGCTCCACATTTAGTACATGTAACTCTACCTAAAGTTCTCTTTAAAGCGGTTTCTAAATCTAAATCAATATAAATAACTTTAATATCTTCAATATTTAATTTAGCAAGTAAACTATCTAACGCTTTTGCTTGATTTAGCGTTCTAGGAAAACCATCTAAAATAAATGGTTTACCTTTTACACTATTTAACTTGTTTTCAACCATTCCAATAATGATTTCATCATCAACAAGTCCACCCTTTGCCATAATTTCGTTTGCCTTAACCCCCAAAGAAGTATTATTACTAATCTCTTCTCTTAACATATCACCTGTTGAAATATGAGTATATCCATAGTTTTCCATTAGAATACTACTTTGTGTACCCTTACCTGCAGCAGGTGGTGCAATAAATATGACACTTTTCATTCTTATCTTAATCTCTTTCTCTTCTCAGAATAACTTCTGCTTAGTAAACTACTTTCAAGTTGTTTATATGTTTCAATAGCAACACCAACAACGATTAACATACCAGTTCCTCCAATAGTAATACTACTATCTAATGAACTAATCTTTGAAACGATAATTGGTAGTGCAGCAAGTAACATTAAGAATATGTTACCAACAACAGTAAGTTTACCAATTGAAGATCCAATATATTCTGTAGTATCAGTTCCAGGTCTTACACCAGGAATATATCCACCACGTTCATTTAAATCTTTTGCCATCTCTGTAGGATTTAAAGTTAATATAGTATAGAAATATCCAAATATAAATATTAATACTAAATATAGAATAAATCCTGTTGTAGATGTATAAACAATATAATTATTAATAAAGGTTGAAGCAGCTCCAGTTCCTTTATCAAATAATGCTGCTATAGTTCCAGGAATTGTTGTAACAATTGATGCAAAGATAACAGGAATTACACCAGCTGAATTTAATTTAACTGGTAAATAACTTTGTTGTCCGCCATATGCACCATTTGTTCTATTAGCATATTGAATAGGAATTCTTCTTTCAGCAAGTTGAATCCAAACAATTCCAACTATAATTAATACATAACTTAATAGGAATATTATAAATAATAATACACCCAACCAACTAGCAAATGTCTCTCCAACAATAAATGTTTTATAGGCACTTGTGAAAATTGTTGGCATACTTTGAATAATACCTGCCATAATGATCATAGATTGACCATTACCAATACCTTTTGTAGTAATTTGGTCGCCCATCCATAAACAGAATGCTGTACCAGCAGTCATAACTAAAGCCGTTTTAAGTATAGTCATTGTATCTGCTCCACTCATATAGAATACAGATAAAGCATAAGCTTGAACGAATCCAATAAATATACCTAAATATCTAGTTATTTTACTCATTTTTTGTCGGCCAACATATCCTTGGTCTTTTAAATCACTAAAGTATGGAATAATATCCATTTGTAGCAATTGTGTTATGATTGATGCAGTAATGTAAGGAGAAACTCCTAATGCGAAGATTGAAAAGTTTCTTAATCCTCCACCACTCATAATATTAAATATTTCCAAGAAACCCAATTCTTTATATACAGCTGATGCCCAAGGAATAGTAATGGTTGTACCCATACAAAATATTCCTAAGCATAACATTGTCAAATATATTCTTTTTCTCAAATCTTTATTAGATTTGCTGAAAATCTGGGCTATTCCACGAAACATTAGATCACCTCAGTATTGCCACCGGCATTTTCAATTTTAGTAACAGCGCTACTAGAAAATCTATGAGCTTTAACAGTCAATTTCTTTTCTAAAGAACCACTACCTAAAACTTTAATACCACCTAATTCCTTCTTTATTATTCCTCTTTCTTTTAATACTTCAGGAGTAACAACATCTCCGTCTTTGAAGAATTTATTTAAATCTTCAACATTGATTGTTGCATAAACAGTTTCAAACTCTTTATTATTGAATCCTCTCTTAGGAAGTCTTCTATATAAAGGAGTTTGTCCACCTTGGAACCAAGGTTTAATACTAGCACCACTTCTAGCTTTTTGACCTTTTTCTCCACGTGTAGATGTTTTACCCATTCCAGATCCAGGTCCACGACCTACTCTTTTAATAGATTTTAATTCTTTTGTCTTTGGTAAATTCTCTAATTTCATCTTATAACTCCTCAACTTTCTTTCCACGAAGTTCAGCTATATGTTCAGGAGTTCTTTGTGATACTAAACCAGCTAATGTAGCTTTAGCAACATTCTCTTGAGTATTTGAACCAAGAGACTTAGCAACTACATCTCTTACACCAGCAAGTTCAAGAACAGCACGAGCAGCACCACCAGCGATGATTCCGCGTCCTTCTTTAGCAGGCTTTAATAAAATGTCAGCTCTACCAACTTTACATCTAGCTTCATGTGGAATAGTACGATTATCTATTAAAGATACTTTTACTACATTCTTATTAGCAGCTTGTAAAGCTTTCTTAATTGCTTCAGGTACTTCGTTAGACTTACCAGAACCAATTCCAACTAAACCTTTTCTATTTCCTACAGCAACTGTTGCAGAGAAACGAAAGTGTCTACCACCTTTGGTAACTTTTGTTACCCTACCAATATGGATGACTTTTTCTTCTAATAAATTTTTCTTTTGTTCAGTTTTTTCTTTATCTTTTCTCATAAGTCCTCCTAGAATTCCAATCCTGCTTCTCTGGCAGCTTCAGCAACAGCAGCAACTCTACCATGGAATAAATAACCTCCACGATCGAATACTACAGTTTTGATTTTTAATTCTTTACATTTTTTAGCAATGTCCTTACCTACTTCTTTAGCAGCTTCAACATTACCACCATTCTTAAGTTTTAAAGTTAAACTTGAAGAAGATGCTAAAGTAGTACCAGTAACATCATCGATTACTTGAGCATAGATTTCTTTATTTGATCTAAAGATGTCTAATCTTGGGCATTCTTTAGTACCAGAAATATTTTTTCTAACTCTCTTGTGTCTAAAAACACGAGCTTTATTATTAGCTTCTTTCTTAATCATACATGTACCTCCTATTTAGCAGCTTTCTTACCTTCTTTACGACGAATATGTTCACCTTTATAACGAATTCCTTTACCCTTATAAGGTTCTGGCATTCTTACTTTACGAACATTAGCCGCAAATTCAGATACTTTTTGTTTATCAATACCTTTAATAAGAATTTCAGTATTGTTTACTAATTCAACAGTAATATCATCTGGAACAGCAACTTCAACTGGATTTGAATAACCAGCATTAATAGTTATCTTTTTACCTGAAACAGCAAATCTATAACCAACACCAACTGCTTCCAATCCCTTTTCGAAACCTTTACTAACACCATCAATCATATTCTTGATTAATGAATTAGTAGTTCCTTGCATAACATTTGCTTCTTTAGTTTCTTTCTTTTGAGTTGTTGTAACAGCTCCATCTTCAACTTTTACTTCAATTAAATTACTAAAATTATAACTTAATTCGCCTTTAGATCCTTTAACAGTGATTTTATTTCCTTCAACTGTTGCAGTAACTCCATCAGCAAGGGTTAATTTTCTATTTCCGATTCTACTCATATAAAACCTTACCAAATATAGGCAAGTACTTCGCCTCCTAACCCTTTAGCTCTAGCTTCTTTATCAGTCATAAGACCTTCTGAAGTAGAGATTATTGCAATACCAAGTCCATTTAAAACACGAGGAAGTTCTTCAGTTTTAGCATATACTCTTAAACCACTTTTACTAATGCGTTTTAATCCTTGGATTACTCTTTCTTTACCACTATACTTTAATGTTAATGTCATAACGTCACCGTTTTTATTACTAACATATGTATAGTCTTCAATGTAACCTTCGCTTTTCATGATATCAGCAATTGCTTTAGTCATCTTAGTACCAATAACATCAACTGTCTTGTACTTCATTTGATTAGCATTTCTGATTCTTGTTAACATATCAGCTATTTTATCTTGTACAAACATACTAAACTATCCTCCTTCTTACCAACTTGATTTCTTTACACCTGGTAATTCACCATTATTTGCTAATTCTCTAAAGCAAATACGACAAATTCCATATTTTCTAAGTACAGCATGAGGTCTACCACATCTTGAACAACGAGTATATGCTCTAGTGCTGAATTTAGGTTTTCTACTATTTTTAACGATTAAACTTTTCTTTGCCATAAAACATATCCTCCTTAATTCTTAAATGGCATACCAAATGCCTTTAATAAACTCTTAGCTTCTTGATTTGTTGCAGCAGTAGTAACAAATATAATATCCATACCACGTACTTTAACAACATTATCATATTCAATTTCAGGGAAAATTAATTGTTCTTTAATTCCTAAAGTATAATTTCCTCTTCCATCAAATGATCTATCAGATACACCACGGAAGTCTCTTACACGAGGTAAAGCAACTTTAATTAATTTTTCCATGAAATAATACATGTTTTCTCCTCTTAAAGTAACTTTAACACCAATGTTTTGTCCTTCACGAATTTTGAATCCTGCAATAGATTTACGAGCTTTTGTTATAACAGGTTTTTGACCAGTGATAGCTTCTAAATCCTTTACAGCAGCTGTAAGGAATTTTTCATCTTTAGCACCATCACCAACACCCATGTTGATAACAATCTTTTCTAACTTAGGAACAGCCATAATTGTTGAATAGCCATATTCTTTAGTTAATTCTTTAACGATTTTATCATTATATAAAGTTTTATAGTTACTCATAATTATTCACCGTCCTTTTTACTTGTTTTCTTTGTAGCTTTCTTTTCTACTTTTTTCTCAGTTTTCTTTTCAGCTGGTTTTTCAGCTTTCTTTTCAACTTTCTTTTCTGCTTTTTTAGCTTCAGTTACTACTTTAACATTAGATACATGAATTGGAGCTTCAATTTCCATGATAGAACCAGATTCATTAGTATATCTAGGTTTAGCATGTTTCTTAACAATGTTAATACCTTCAACTACAACTTTACTATCAGCTTTTAAAGTTTTAATTACTTTACCTTGTTTGCCTTTATCTTTTCCGGCAATTACTAATACAGTATCTCCTACTTTAACTTTCATATATCCTCCTATAAAACCTCAGGAGCTAAAGATACAATCTTCATGTATTCTTTATCTCTTAGTTCTCTAGCAACTGGTCCTAATACACGAGTACCAATTGGAGTTTTATCTTCTCTGATTAATACACATGCATTATCATCAAATTTGATATAAGAACCATCTTTACGTCTAACACCTTGTTTAGATCTAACGATAACAGCTTTAACAACTTTACCTTCAGGTACTGAACTATTAGGTATAGCTTTTTTAACAGTTCCAACTACTACGTCACCAATATTAGCAAACTTAACTTTTGAACCACCCATAACTCTAATTACAAGTAATTCTCTAGCACCAGTATTATCAGCAACTTTTAATCTTGTTTCTTGACTAACCATAATAGTACCTCCTAAAGAATAACAGCTTCTTTTAGAATATCTACTAATTCATATCTCTTAGTTTTAGAAATAGGTTTAGTCATTCTAATTCTAACTGTATCTCCTACTTTTGCTTTATTTTCAGGATCATGTGCTGCGTATTTCTTAGAATATTTAACACGTTTTCCATATAATGAATGTTTCTTTTGTGTTTCAACTAAAACAGTAATAGTTTTATCATTAGTAGAACTAACTACTCTACCAACGAATTCTTGTCTAACATCAGCCATTATTTATTCCCTCCTAAAGTTCTTTCACTTAAAATTGTTTTCATTCTCGCAACATCTTTTCTTAATTTCTTTAATTCTGATGGTTTTTCTAAATTACCATTAGCTTGTTGCATTCTTTTTGTGAATAATTCTCTTTTAGCTTCAACTATCTTTTTGTTTAATTCAGCATCAGATAATTTTCTTAATTCTTTAATTTCCAAGAGAATCACCATCCTTTTCTTTCATTACGAATCTTGTTTTAACAGAAACCTTATGAGAAGCAAGACGTAAAGCCTCACGAGCTATGTCCTCAGTAACACCTGAAACTTCAAACATAATTTTTCCTTTTTTAACAACTGCAACCCACTCGTTTACGTCACCTTTTCCTTTTCCTTGACGTACTTCAAGAGGTTTCTTAGTTCTAGGCATATGAGGGAAAATGTTAATGTAAACATTACCACCACGTTTCATGAAACGAGTCATTGCGATTCTTGCTGCTTCTATTTGTTTAGCAGAAATCCATGCGCCCTCTTCAGCCACTAGGCCATAATCACCTAAATTTAATTTAATATTACCTTTAGCTTTTCCATCATATGACCATCTATGAGATTTTCTATATTTAGTTCTCTTTGGCATCAACATGGTTTTCATCCTCCTTCTTTGCTTTATTCTTAGCTTGAAGAATTACATTTTTGTAAATCCATACTTTAACACCGATCTTACCATAAGTCGTATTTGCTTCACTTATAGCATAATCAACATCAGCTCTAATAGTATGTAGAGGAACAGTTCCTTCTGTATATCCTTCGCTTCTAGCCATTTCAGCTCCGCCTAATCTACCAGATACACAAGTCTTAATACCTTTAGCTCCAGCTTTCATAGCATTTCTAATAGCTCTCTTTTGAGCCATTCTAAATGGTGCACGAGCTTCAATTTGTTGAGCAATATTATCAGCAACTAATTTAGCATTTAAATCAGGATTCTTTTCCTCAACTATATTAATATGTACTTCTTCCCCAATTTCTTTCTTTATTTTATTTCTTAATTTTTCGATGTCTTCTCCACCACGTCCGATGATAACACCAGGTTTAGCAGTATAAAGAGTAATTTCTAGACGATTTTTTCTTCTTTCAATTACTGTAGAAGCTATAGCAGCATCTTTTAAATTCTTTTCTACAAATCTTCTAATTTTAATATCAGTTAATAATTTGTCAGAATAATCAGAATCAGCATACCATTTACTTGTCCAGTCTTTATTAACACCAAGTCTATATCCTATAGGATTAACTTTTTGTCCCATTATTCTTCTACTCCTTTCCCATCAGTTACACATACATAAATATGTGATGTTCTCTTATCGTGTCTATCAACATTTCCACGAGAAGCAAATTGAATTCTTTTTAAAACTCTACCAGGATTAACATAGCAATCTTTGATAGTTAATTCGCTAGCATTAGCACCATTATTATTAACAGCGTTAGCTACTGCAGAATTTAAAACTTTAATAATTAATCTACTTGCTTTTGTGTTAGTAGTTTCTAGAATACCTTTAGCAGTTTCAACATCTTTACCTCTGATTAAATCCATAGTCATTCTTGCAAGTCTAGGTTTAATCATAGCATCTTTGTGTATAGCATATGCTTCCATAGTACCTCCTACTTATCACTTCCGGCATGTCCACCAAATTTACGAGTTAATGCAAACTCACCTAATTTGTGTCCAACCATTTCTTCTGTTACATAAACAGGAATGAAATCTTTACCATTATGAACTGTAAATGTATGTCCTACAAATTCAGGGTAAATAGTAGATTTTCTTGACCAAGTTTTAATAACAGTCTTTTTATTAGATTTATTCATTTCTACGACCTTCTTCATTAATGAAGCTTCAACAAAAGGTCCTTTTTTCAAACTTCTAGCCATGTTTCCTCCTATTTCTTCCTTCTACTCATTATAAGTTTTTCAGAAGCTTTTTTAGACTTACGAGTCTTAACTCCCATAGCAGGTTTACCCCAAGGAGTCATTGGGCTCTTACGTCCAACTGGAGCACGTCCTTCTCCACCACCATGAGGGTGATCGTTAGGGTTCATAACAGAACCACGGTTTGTAGGACGAATTCCCATATGAATCTTACGTCCAGCTTTACCAAAATTGATTAAGTTGTAATCTTCGTTACCAACAACACCAACTGTTGCATAACATACTCCCAAAATCTTTCTTGTTTCACCAGATTGTAAACGTACAATTACATATTTATCTTCTCTACCAAGTATTTGGGCAGCAGCTCCAGCACTTCTACATACTTCTGCTCCCTTACCAGGTTGAAGTTCAACATTGTGAACCATTGTACCAACAGGGATATTTACAAGTGGTAATGCATTACCAACTTTAATATCAGCTTGTGGTCCATTTTCAATAATCATACCAACCTTTAATCCATTTGGAGCAATGATATATTTCTTTTCACCGTCTTTATAATTGATTAAAGCAATGTTAGCATTTCTATTTGGATCATATTCAATTGAAGCAACTTTTCCAGTAATACCAACTTTATTTCTTTTAAAATCAATAACACGGTATTTCTTTCTAGCTCCTCCACCAATATGTCTTACAGTTAATTTACCTTGGTTATTTCTTCCACCAGTTCTACCAATAGTTTTTACTAATGATTTTTCAGATTTACTTCTAGTAATTTCTTCATTAACTAGAGTAGTCATTCCTCTACGACCATTAGTTGTAGGTTTATAATGTCTAATTGCCATATTTTACCTCCTATAGATCTATTGACTCACCAGCAGCAAGTTTAACCATTGCTTTTTTGTAAGTCTTTGTCTTTCCAGAGTATTTTCCAACTCTTTTATCTTTTGCTTTAGTATTACTTGTATTAATACTTACTACATGTACATTGAAAGCTTCTTCAACAGCCTTCTTAATTTGTGTCTTTGTTGCTTTCTTATCACATTTGAATGTATAAACACCATTTTGTTTTTCACTCATTGATTTTTCAGTAACAACAGATGCTTTGATAATATCAGAATAATGGTTCATTATTTAAGCACCTCCTCAATATATTTAACTGTAGCTTCATCACATACTACTAAATCAGCATTAATTAAATCATAACAATTTATTTCATCTGCTAAAATGTAAGCAACATTTTGAAGATTTCTACCAGCCATATATAATTTTTCATTATCATCAACAGTAATGAACATTACTTTTCCAGATAATTTTAAATCATCCATTAATTTAATTAAGTCTTTAGTTTTCATAGAATCAAACTTAACTGAATCTAATACAACTAATTCTTTATTTTGAGCTTTGCTTGTTAAAGCACTCTTTAAAGCTAATACTCTTTCTTTCTTATTAATCTTGAAAGAATAGTCTCTATTTTCGATACCACCAAATACGATAGCACCACCACGCCATTGAGCAGCACGTGTAGATCCTTGTCTAGCTCTACCAGTACCCTTTTGCTTCCATGGTTTTCTTCCACCGCCAGAAACAGTTCCACGAGTCTTTGTTCCACGAGTTCCTTGTCTAGCAGCATCAAGTTGTAAACGAATCATTTTCTTTAAAGAATCTTCGTTTACTTCAATATTCCAAATTGAATCAGTTAATGTTAAATCTTTAACTTTTTCACCGTTTATATTTTTAACACTTATCTTTGTCATACTTAATCCTTTCTAGAAAGCTTACTCGCTTTTCTCGTCTGTAGTAACTTCTGTTTCTACTTCTTCAGTTGTTTCTTCTACTTCTTCAACAACTTCGTTTACTTCTTCAGCAGGAACTTCAACTGCATCATATACTAATACATCTTTAGCATCAGCTTTTCTACTATTCTTAACAGCAGATCTAACTAATACTAATGATCCTTTAGGTCCTGGGATGTTTCCGCTTACTAAAATATAATTTTCAGCAGCATTTACTTCAACAATTTCAAGATTTTGAATTGTAACAGTTTCAACACCCATATGTCCAGGTAAATTCTTACCTTTAACAACTCTCATGTATAACATAGTACCCATTGAACCAGGTCTTCTATGATAATGAGAACCATGTCCCATAGGTCCACGTGATTGTCCGTGTCTCTTAATAACACCTTCAAATCCATGTCCTTTAGTTGTTCCAGTAACGTCTACGACATCACCAACTGCAAACAAATCAGCACTTAACTTATCACCAACATTGTATGATGTTTCAACGTCTCTTATTTCTTTTAAGAAGCGCTTAGGAGATGTGTTTGCTTTTTTTGCATTTCCCATTTCTGGTCTAGATGCATTCTTTTCTTTTTTGTCAAATACGCCAAGTTGAATAGCATTGTATCCGTCTTTTTCAACAGTCTTAACTTGCATTACTACGTTTGGTTCAACTTCTACAACTGTAACAGGTATAAGTTTTCCATCTTTAGTAAACACTTGAGTCATTCCAGCTTTGCGTCCTAAGATTCCTTTCATAATTATTTTCCTTCCTTTTCTTATAATTTGATTTTAATATCAACACCACTTGGTAAATCCAAATGAGTTAGAGCATCAACAGTTTCCTTACTAGGGTTCTTAATATCTATTAATCTCTTGTGAGTTCTCTTTTCAAATTGCTCACGAGCATCTTTGTACTTATGTACAGCTCTTAATACAGTGATCTTTTCGATTTCTGTAGGAAGAGGTACTGGACCAGATACTTCACCACCAGTTCTCTTAACTGTTTCGATAATTTTTCCGGCTGCAACATCAAGTAAACGATGATCATAAGCCTTTAAATTGATACGAACTTTTTGATTTGACATTTTTCATGTCCTCCTTTCGCCTATATATATTATAGACTTGCTCCGTGTAAATTACCCGAACGCTATTAACAACTCACCCTAGCGTATCGGCAACCTTGCACATCAATGCCAGTCATACGGAATAGATTATATCAGCATTTGCCTAGAAAAACAAGCAAAAAATGATGTTTTTTAAAACTTTTTTTATCATTGACGTAAATTATATTAAAAAAACAAAAAAATGGGCATTTTTATGCTCATTTTTTAAATTCTTTCCTTATTATATAGAAATTTTATTTCAACAAAGAAATGCCAGTCATTTCTTTTGGAACTACAATATCACAATATTCCAAAATAGTTGGCGCAATATCAATAATATTTCCAGATGAAGCTAAACTAGCATGTTCATCTCCTAAAATAAATGGCACCTTTGTAAACTTCTCGTCACAAGAACAAGATGAAAAAATAATAATCTTATAAAAATTATCTTCAAGAGACTGATATATCTTTCCTAAGCAAGCATCAACAAGCTGACAATTTCTTTCAACAAAATTATCTTCACCATTAATTAAACTATTATAAACGTTAGGATAATCAACAAAGATAAAATCAAAATCTTTTTCAATCGCAGATATAATCTTTTTAGTAAGACTAACTATTGTTACGTCGATGTTATTTTCTATTTTTCTTTTAATTAGTGAATCTACTACATTTGAATCTTTATCTAACCCATAATTCAAGTAATCCTGGATCTCCGGCAATTCTTCAGAATAAATTCTATTTTGTGTAATATCAAGTAAAGAAAAATAATTGAACAGTGAATTATCAACGACATTTTTACTTACTAAACTATCTACCTTCTTGTTAAAACTAATTAAACTTTGAATTCTAATATTTTCAAACACAGAACTCTGTATTTCTAAATCATCATAATTTAAAAATCCATTTAAAACATCATTAATTATTTTGTCATCATTCAAGAAGAATACAAAATCATCATTAACAATATTCCCCTTGTCCTTCTTTGTTAACGGATTCAAGTAACTAGCACTTAAATTTCTTTCCATAGAACTAGTTATGCTCTTTTGAATATTTATTACATTAAATCCCTTTTTATATAATAAAAGATCCAAATAACCTTTTAAATATTCATTAATATAGCTTGTTCCACATATTGTGGAAATAAATCCTATATTGTTATTAAACACTGATTCTAAATAATCTAATGAACTATTTATTTCATCAAAACTATCAATTAAGAAATGAAAATATATACTTTTAAATCCTAAATCTAAATACATATTATATAGATTAACATAGTACTCACAATTATTTTTGTTAAGCATACCTATTATGTGAACTCTATTTTTATCATATTCATTAGTAAATTCATTAAAAAACTTAGTTTCTTTATATCCATTTATTGTATTTTTTATCAAATATTTATTAGTATCAATGATTCTTCCAGATATAAATGACTTATAACCTAATTCTATATCATTTGCAGTATATCTTTCATCATCTTTTTGAGATACAACATTTAAATAACTACATGAATATTTATCATATAATTTCTTCAAATTAGGCATATTATTAAATACTTTATCGTCCAAATTACCTAGTCCATCTATACACATTGCAAGTATTTTTTTCAAACAAGTCACCTCTTTAACAAGAAGATTCTAACACAAGATTATTATTTTTTCAAACTCTACATATTTTTTCTCTATACTATAAACTTATTGGAAAGTCTTATTTTATCAGCAACAGTATTTAAATATTCAGTATTAGTTGGTTTACTTCTTTCATAATCAACGCTATTACCAAACATATCATTTATTACGTCTGTATCCCCTCTACCCCAGCTAACCTCAATAGCATTTCTAATAGATCTTTCAACTCTACTAGATGTGGCATTGTACATTTCTGCCAAAGTAGGATATATTTCTTTTGTAATATAACTAATGCTTTGCCCACTAGTTAACATTAATATAATTCCATCTCTAATATATTTATATCCCCTTAAATGAGACGGTACACCTAAAGCATGTAAACAATCACATACCTTCATCTCTAAACTTGCCTCAGCATTTGAACCAACAAGCATTTCTGACTCTTTATATAAGTCCTTAATTCTTTCCTCTAAAGAATCTAAACTAAATGGTTTTATCATATAATAATTAACCCCCAAACTTACCATTTTTTTAATTGAATAATCATCCTTAAAACTAGATAATACTATAATTTTCTTATTGAATTCCCTATTCTTTAAATTTTCAAGGATAGTTATTCCGTCCATTTTAGGTAACAATATATCCATTATTACCAAATCAAAATCATTATAATTGTTAATGAAGTAATTTAAAGCATCAACTCCATTATCAATACATGAAACAACCTCGATATCATAATTACCTCTAAATTGTTTCGAAATACTACTTGTAACCTCACTATTGCTATCTACTATAACAGTTCTTATTTGTTTTTCCATAATTTCCCCCTCTTTTCGTTTCACTGTCGCGACCTATTATAATATGACTAATAATGTTGAACAACATAAAAAAATGTCGATTATTGTCGACATTTGTAATTTTTTGTCACATTTTGTAGTCTAGATTACTAAATTTATTAAATTATCAGGATTTGATACATAACTTGATATAACTACACCATCAACAATGGGATTCTTAATGAATACTTCAAATGTAACCTCATTAACACTTCCACCATATAATACTTTAGCTTCAATATTATATTTATTATATATATAATCCTTTATAAATTTAATAAAATCTATTATTTCTTCACAAGTATATGTATCATTACTTCCTACTGACCAAAATGGTTCAAAAGCAAATATAACATTTTCTTTATATTCATCTTCTATAAGATCAAAAATATTTTTGATTTGTGCTTTAATATACTCTTTTGTTATTAACGGGTGATTCTTTTTATCCTCGCCAATAAAATATATAACATTCATATCGTTATTAACCGCAGATAAAGCTTTCTTTTCAATCGAATACTCATCATCCATTAATTGTCTTCTCTCACCGTGTCCTACAAAAACATAGTTAACACCTAATGATTTTAAACAATTAGGGGTTTCCTCCCCAGTACAAATATATTCATACTCTGAGATATTTTGCGCAGCTAATTCATAATTTCCTCTAAAAAGAGAAAGATATAAATTACCAGGTGCGATTATCAAATCATATTTAGATTCAATATTTTCGATTTTTTTCGCATATGCTAAAGCATCTTTATACAAAAAATTATTTTTTAAATTTGCTACTACTATTTTATCCATTCTAAGGCCTCTAACTTACCATTAGCGATATATTCTAATGTAGCTCCGCCTCCACTAGATTGAAACATAAAATCGTTCTCATAACCAAATTTCTTTGCGGCACTTACAGTATCTCCACCACCTAGAATGACCTTTGAATCTGAATTCTTACATATTTCAAATAACTTTCTAGTTCCTTTAGATGTTTCATCATCTTCAAATTTTCCTGGAGTGCCATTAATAAACAACAATTTACTATAAGAAATATAATGTTTATACATCTTAATGGTATCTTCACCAACATCCATAATCGCATTATTAACATAATTAAAATCAATTGGAAGTAGTATCTTTTGCTTATATTGCTTTAATAAATCTCTAAGTTCTTGCAACAATTCTTCATCAGATGTAGCTAAACTATTTTTAACATCTTCTCCCATCGCTTTTAAGAATGAGTTAGCAATACCACCACCAACTAATATATAGTCACACTTAACTATTAATTTTTTAATAATAGGCAACTTATCCTCAACTTTAGCACCACCCATAAATACAACAAATGGTCTTTCTTTAACATTTAGCAAAGGATTTAACCCTTTTAATTCTTTTTCAACTAGGAAACCTACGCATGCAGGAATATATTTTGCAATTCCTGCAGTAGATGCATGTGCTCTATGTGCACTACCAAAGGCATCCATTATAAACATATCTGCTAAACTAGCCCAAAATTTAGCAAGCTCATCATCATTATTTGATTCTAACTTATCTTGCAAATCCATAATACGAGTGTTTTCAAGTAAAACAACGTCTTTAGGCTCCATACTATCAGCGTATTCTTTTACTTTACTTCCATAGCACTCAGATAAAAATGTAACTTTATGATCCAATAATTCATTTAATCTCTTGGCAACAATTCTTAGTGAATTATCTTTTCTATCTTCTTCAGTTTTAATTCTGCCAAGATGGCTTAATAAAATGATTTTACAATTATTTTCAATCAAATACTTAATAGTTTCAAGAGATTTAACTATACGTGAATCATCAGTAATATTCCCATACTCCATAGGAACATTAAAATCACATCTAACTATTACTCTCTTATTCCTAACATTTGTTTTACTTAAAAATTGCATCAGCTCACCTAAAATCTAAACATTGATTTAGCTGTTTTCAACATTTGATGAGTATAGCCTGACTCATTATCATACCATGCAACAATCTTAACAAGTTGACTACCATTAACATCTAATACTTGAGTTAATAAACCATCAACTAAAGCACCAATCTTTCTATTAATACAATCACTTGATACTAGTGGTTGCATAGTAAATTTTAAAACATCGTCTTGTTTAGCCTCTAATTCTTTATTGATTTCTTCTTTGGTAACGTTTGTTTCTAACTCTAAAGACAAGTCTATCATTGATCCGTCAATAACAGGAACACGATAAGCAATACCATCCATTTTTCCAACTAAATCAGGAATAACTAAACCAATTGCCTTTGCAGCACCTGTACTAGTAGGAACTATATTGCTATTACAACTTCTACCACGTCTAGAATAAATACCCTTACTATGAGATACGTCTTGAGTAACTTGATCATTAGTATAAGCATGAATCGTAGACATGAATCCTTTTTTTATTTTAAACTTATCATTTATAACTTTTAAAACTGGAGCTAAACAGTTTGTAGTACAACTAGCTGCAGACACAATAATATCATCAGCTTTTAATGTATCTTCATTTACGCCAGAAACAATCGTAGGCATTTCATCTTTACCAGGTGCAGATATTAATACTTTCTTAGCACCTGCATTAATATGCTTCATAGCTCCCTCTCTACTAGTAAAATGACCAGTACATTCTAAAACTAAATCAACATTTAAATCCTTCCAAGGTAAACCCTCAGGATCTTTTTCTGCAAAAACAGGGATCTTTTTAGTTCCACCAACTACAATATTCTTTTCATCAAAAGATATTTCATCTTCATGAAAAGTACCATGAGCTGTGTCATACTTAACCAAATAAGATAATTCTTCTGGAGTAGATAAATCATTAATTGCAACTATATCAAAATCTCTTCCTGTAATCATCTCGCGAAAAGCAAGTCTTCCTATTCTTCCAAAACCATTAATAGCAACTCTAATCATTATTATTTCCTCCTCCAATAAACTCTCTAATAATAGAATCATTATTTACATATTCACTCGTAATTGGGAAGAACTGTTTAAAGAACTTCAACAATCTTTGAGCTTCTTCATAATATTCAGAAGTAATACCAACACTATGTAAAAGCGGCT
>JAEEKZ010000017.1 GCA_016288635.1 Caryophanales bacterium | reverse complement strand
TCAGGTAGTATTTCACTATCTAATCCACCCATGACACCCGCAATACAAAAGTATTGGTCTCCATTTTTAATCATTAAGTCATTGCTTGTTAGTTTTCTTTCTACTCCATCTAATGTTGTATAAGTGTCACCGTCTTTTGCTACACCAACTTCAATATTTTTAACCACTCTGGCATCAAATGCATGCATTGGTTGACCTAGTTCTAACATTAAGAAATTAGTTAAGTCTACTAATAGAGAGATTGATCTCATACCAACATAGTATAAGAATATTTGCATTTCAAATGGAGTTGTATTGTTAGTAATATTTTCTATTTTTAGACCACAATATCTTCTGCAAAGATCAGCATCCTTAATAACAATTGATAAGTCTTCTTTATCATTTTTTACTTCTTCAACGTCTAACGGAATTAATTCATTGCCTGTTAAAGCAGCAATCTCTCTTGCTATTCCATAATGCCCCCAAAGGTCAGGTCTATTTGTTAATGATTTGTTATCAATTTCTACAATTATGTCTTCAATAGGAAGCAATTCTTTAATATCAGTACCATTTTTCCATTCGTTTGGTAATTCAAGAATTCCCTCGTGATTATCACTTATTTGTAATTCCTTACCACTACAGCACATACCAAAAGAGTCTACGCCTCTTAGTGGTCTTGCTGTTATTTCATAACCATCTATGTGTCCACCAACTTTTACAAAAGCAGTTTTTAATCCTACTCTAACATTCGGTGCTCCGCATACTACTTGAGTTAATTCTTTTTCACCTGCATCTACTTTTAAGATATGCATATGATCACTATTTGGATGTTCTGTGCACTCTTTTATTTCCGCAACCACTACACCATCAAAAGTATTGCCAACTTCTTTTACGCCTTCAATTTCTGCGCATCTAATTGTGAATTTTGACCAGATATTTAACCAATCAATTTTATCTGAATTAGTTACATAATGTTTTAATCTATTACATGAAATTAACATATTGGCCTCCTTAATTAATTTTAAAATTATCTAGGTAACGAATGTCACCTGAATTTAGTACTCTTATATCACTGATTTTATATTTCATCATGGCTAATCTTGTTAAACCAATTCCAAATGCAAAACCATTGTATTCTTCAGGATCAATTCCACCCGCTTTTAATACATTAGGATGTATCATTCCACATGGACATAATTCAATCCATCCTGAATGTTTACATGTTGGGCATCCTTTTCCATCGCAAATCATACATGAACAGTCCAATTCAAAACTTGGTTCAGTAAATGGGAAGAATCCAGGTCTTAATCTTACTTTAACTTCCTTCTTAAATATTTCTTTTAAAATAGTTTGCATAGTAAATATTAAGTTACCTATTGATATATTCTTATCTATTACCATACCTTCTAATTGGAAGAATGTGTTTTCATGGCTTGCATCCAAGTCTTCATTTCTAAATGTTCTACCTGGGACACATATTCTAAGTGGTGCTCCGAATTTCTCCATCGCATGAACTTGCATTGCACTTGTTTGAGTTCTTAATAACATTCCGTTATCTAAATAGTATGTATCTTGCATATCTCTTGCTGGATGGTTCTTAGGAACGTTTAATGCTTCGAAGTTATAATATTCTGTTTCCATCTCAGGTCCAGATAAAACGCTGAAACCCATTCTTCTAAGAATATCTCCAACATCATTTGCAACAATTGTTACAGGATGTAATGATCCCATTTCTTCATTTGCTGGTAATGTATCATCAAAGTTGTAACTTACATTGCTATTTAAGTTGTCCAATGCTTCTTCGATAATACTTTCAAACTCTTTCTTAGTAACATTTAATAAACTTCCATATTTCTTTTTGTCTTCAATAGACATGTTTTTTAAGTCTGATAATAAACCATTTAGTTCACTTGTTTTTCCTAAAAATTTACTTTTGATGTTTAAAATGTCAGCTTCTTTTGTTGCAGTTTTTAAACTACTCAATAATTCTTCCTTAATTTTACTAATTTTTTCTTCCATCTTTATCCTCCTATAAAAAAAATCATAAACTAAGATAAGGACGACTTTTGCCGCGGTACCACCTTAATTTATGATATTCATACTCTTTAAACTTTAACGGGTTTATCCGATTATGTCTCACTAGCTGAATTTCTTTTTATAAATTTACTACTAATAATTTCACCATTTATATTAGTTCTCTAAATTAGTTTTTATAAAAATACTGGTACTAGGTCCTAGACAAATTACGAATATAGAATATCACAATGGGTACTATTTGTCAAAAACAAAAAGATAAGTTTTTCACTTATCTTTTTATCTTAGTTGTTAATTCAGAAATTAATTTTTGATCTTTTATTTTAATAGCATATAAATATCTATTTTCAATAACAGTTTTCAAGAAAATTACATCATTAGGAATGACGTCATTCATTTCTGTAATACCCATAGCAAGAAAGTATAATGTACCATCATGCTCAATTGAATTTAATATAACGTATCTTTGACTATTTTCTAATACGATTATTTCATTCTCTTTAATGTTCATTAGTTACCTCCTGATGGCGCTTCATTATTTTTTTTAGCACCTTTTATAGGAATAATTCTAACAATTCTTATTTTTTCTTCTGGTTCGCTTTCAGCAGCTGATTCATCTGCTTGTGCTGGTTCTTCGAATGGAACTGGTTCTTCAACTGGAACTGGTTCTTCAACCGGAATTGGTTCTTCAACTGGAACTGGTTCTTCAACTGGAACTGGTTCTTCTACTGGAACCGGTTCTTCTACTGAAACTGGTTCTTCAACCGGAATTGGTTCTTCGACTGGAGTTGATTCTTCAATTGGTTCTGCTTCTTCAGCTTTATTTACTTCATCAACTAAATCATTAAGAACAATTGTATCTCCTAGTTTTTCTTCTTCATCTAATTCTTCAGTTTGATCTTCAACTGTGATTTCTTCTTCTTTTACTTTTTCAGGTTCCTCAGGTGCTGCAGATTCAAGATCATCTGTTTCTTCTACAGGAACTTCTTCTTCAGAACTAATTTCTATTTCCTCAATATCTTCTTCCTTAGATTCTTCTATTTTTTCTTCTACAGAAGCTTTTTGAGATGTTCTTTCAACTTCTAATTTATCAAGCAATGTTTTAATTTCTTCAGATATTTCATCTGGAGTCTTATCAAACTCTTTTCTTCTTCTAACTTGTTCTAGTTTTTCTTTTAATCTAGCAACTTCTTTATCTTCTTCATTTTTTGTTTTAATGTTTGTTACTTTTTGTTTGTAACTATTTTCTTTTTCAAGTTTGATAATTTCTGTCTTATTTTCTCTTACTTTATTTGATAATACTTCAACTATATTTTTATCTAAATCAACTGATAGGCTTAGTAAGAATTCAAGATCTTCATAATTCTTCTTAATAATCTTTTCAGTTATTGATATTTCTTTTTCAAGAATTGATTTGTTTGCTAATAATTCAATATCTTGAGAATCTCCAAGTTCTTCTTCAAGTTTTGCTAACTTATCCGATAAATCAGCTTTTGCTTTTTCAGAATTTTCAATTTCACGTTTAATATTATTAACTGCATTACTATCGATATATTTAATAATTTCATCAAGTCTTTGTTTTTGTGTAGTATAGAACTTACTTAACATATTTAACAATTGAGTTCTACTACCAATGCAATCTATTTCCTCGACATCCGCTAGAGGCTCTGGAACTTTTGTTGCATTAACAATTTCTGAACGTATTTTAATTTCTTCTTTATCTAATGCATCTTTACTTGTTTCATTAATATATGGCGTTTGTTTTACTGCCTCTATTAACTCATCAATTTTATCAAGTATTTTTTCTTTTGGAGCACTATCCAACATTTTTTTAACATCATTAGATATATTTGCTGGATTTGATAGTAATTCTTTCTTTTCAGCTTCTAAATGAGCTAAATCACTTTCTAGTTCTTTATATAATTCTTCGTCTTCGGCTTTAGATGCATTATCATAATAGTTATTATCATCAGATAATTCCTTTCTTATATCGGATAATCTTTCTGATTCACTTTTTTCTTTTGCTTCTAGTTCTTCACGAGCTTGTGATAACTCATTTAGTTTTTGAGCAATTTCTTCTTGAGTCTTGCGAGCCTCAACTAATTCTTGCTCTTTTTCATCTTTTTTCTTTTCATAGTCAACTAACAACTCTTCATATAGTTTCTTTGTTTCTTCAGTTGTTGTTTTCTTGCTTCCTAATGTATTTATAAGATTATTTAACGTTGTGATTTCTTTTTCTATTTCTTCACACAACTCATTATTCTTCTTTTCTTCTTCTTTCTTTTTATCTATTTCATCTTTTAATTCAACAAGATCTTTTTTTATTCTATTTATTTTCTTAACTAGACTTATTTCAATATTCTTGTCTATCATTTGTGAAGAAGCATCAAAATAACGAGAGTCTTGCATAGATTCTTTTAATTTTTTGATACTAATATGTCCTTTATTTATTTTCTTTCCAATTCTATCTAGTTCTAATACAATGCTCTCTTCTGTATATTTTGAACTACTCATTGTTACTAGTTCGTCAAGAAGTAAAATTATTTTATCCTTCATGGTATCACGCCCTTTTTTCCTATAATAAATATATCATATTCATTTATTTTTTACAATTTGTTTTTATTACTTAATTTTTTTAATTCTTCGTATATTTCCTCAAGAGTTTTTTCCTCTTTAATTTCAACTGGTTCCTCTATATTTTGCTTTTTAATTTCAATTTTTTCAAATGGTTTTTCGTAGCCTTTTAATGTTAATAGTTTTTGAGGTGGCTTTATTGGCATAAATAAAATATTATTAGGGAATCTTTCTTCTAGTTTTAATAGTCTAATTAATTTAACGGTATTTTTTAAAATAATTATTATTGCTGGT
The DNA here is from genome assembly GCA_016288635.1 of Caryophanales bacterium. Classification (GTDB taxonomy): domain Bacteria; phylum Bacillota_I; class Bacilli_A; order RF39; family UBA660; genus JAEEKZ01. The sequence goes on along the minus strand of JAEEKZ010000017.1, from coordinate 10,161 downwards.
ATCAGGATGCAAATTAGGTATCCCATTTTGCTTGCTAATAAAAATTGAACTTTTCCCAATTGAGGTATTTTAAATATTACTTTTCCGGTTATATCTTCAAAATAAACTGGGTATTCATCCTTTGTGGGGTTATTAATTCCCTTTGTTGTGAACACATATTCACCATTTATTTCTTGAATCGCAATTATTTTGTGCGTAACCGATATTTTTTCTCCCGGTTTTAGTTTAGTAGAATTATATGAAACAACATCTCCAACCTTCAAGTCTTCTGGTTTCCTTACCTTTTTATCAACAATCATGTCATATACTTTGATTTCCGGTTCCATACTTCCAGAAATAATTGTATAAATTGCTATTTCAGGCTCATAGCCAGGGCCTTTTCTTGCATAAATGTTCATTGCAATAAAATAATAGATTAAAAAGGCACAGCATAATGATAGCACGACAAAAAGTGTCCAACTTAATATGTTCGACACATACTTAAAAACAATATGAAGTGTTTTTTTCAAACTAGAATCACTCATATTAGTGCCCCTCTACTATCTTTTATTATAACCTAATTGTTTTTTAATAACAATAACGCTTATAGACTTTACAATGTATATTTTCATTTTTTTAAAAATTATTAATAAAATGATATAATATATTAGATAATTATATTAAAACAATAACCGAAGTTACTACTGATGATGGAATGAAATTTGATAATATATTAATAAGAAATAAAAAGCAATATACTTCTAAAGTAATAAAGTCTTTATCTAATCACTTTGTAAAAAAAGTTGAATATAATTGCGATGTAAGATAATTATTTTGTGACATAAAAAAATCGAATTATTAAATTCGATATTTTTTATTTGGAGGAACCGGTCGGATTTGAACCGACGATCAGGGTGTTGCAGACCCACGCCTTAGCCACTTGGCTACGGTTCCAAAATAATAAGTGTTCTTTTTTAGAACACTTTTATTTTATTATAATTTCACATTAGTGTCAATAAATTACTTCTTTTTTTCTTTAGTTGATAATAATGTTAATTCATATTTTTGGAATCTTATTGTTGTAATTATTTTTATTGAAGTAGCATTCTTAATCCTTTTAGGTACCCTAACAACATATGATCCCGTAAGATTATCAGGTGTGTAATCTTTTAGTTTTGTTGTATACTTTTGTCCGCCGACTTCATATTCAATAGTCATGAAACTATTAATAAATGTTTTTGCAGTATTATTAGCTTTACCAAATGGACTCTTTGGATCAATAGTTATTTTTCCATTTAGTTTCATTAGTGTTTCTGTACTATAGAATTCAGTATTTGTTACTTCATCCATTAATTCGCAATTTTTTTCTCCAGTTTGTGAATCTATTTTACAAAATTTATAATCTATTGCATCTTTTATTTCATAACCCTTTATTTCTATCTTTGAATTTTTTAATATTGTTGGCGATAGGTCTATTACCGGATTTGTTGACATATCTTGAGACGAAATTGATGTTGTTGCAGATAATATAAGCGGATCTAAATCAACAACAATTGCTTTAGGATAATATATTCCACGATATATTTCATATCCTTGTTGAATTCTTGCTTCAAAATTATGTTTAACGCTGTCTTTATCAATTTCATATGCTAATATAAATGATCTTCCTGTATCCTTATCTATCATCATACTGGTTCCGTTTTCAGGTGGTTTTTGATATAAATAATTTGTAAAAGGTTTACCAAAATCCAGGAATTTAGAACTTATGTCTTTTGATGGATTAATATATGTATAATCTGTTTTATCAAATAATTTTAGTTCTGAGAATTTAAAGTTTTTTGCAATGTTTGAAGTTTCTTTTATATATACTTCTAATACTACATAACTTTTATCATCTTTAATTATGTTTCCTCCACAATCTACATCTGTGATTACTGGCTGTTCAAAATTAAAGACAATTCCTTTATTTCTATATATCACTGTGTCTGTTTGTTTATAATTTGTAATAAATGATTTATTTAAACCTGTTAGATAGAAGATAAACCCTCCTAATGCCGCTAATAATATTACAGATATAAATAATTTGTTTTCTTTGTAATAGTACCATAATTCGTATAGAACTCTTCTTATATTTCTTTTTTGCTTATACGTATCAAAATTAATTGATACTTCAATTTCCTCATTGTCACTATCTTGAGCTAATTCTCTTATATCTTTTTCAAATTGATATTGTCTTACATTTAATCCAAGAGCTCTAATTAAATATAGTATTGAACATAAAAATTGAGGTATAAATACTATTATTGCCACATCGTGATATATTCTTGCAGTTGTTATATTAACCGTGTTTTCAACTAACTGAGTAAATACAGTTTTTGATAAAATACACATTATTGTTAAAACAGTATAATACAATAGCGTTAATGCATAGTCTGTCGTTGGTTTTTGCTTGTTTTTAAATAATGAGATTATTAAAATTGTAATTATATAAATACCAATAACTGGTATAAAAAATTCAATAGAGATTGTTGGTATATCTGCTGATGTAGAATAACCATTTTGTATATATAAGTTGATAAATGATACTAATGCCGTTACTTGATAAATAACTATTGCATTTAAAAGAAGTAATACAACATGTATTATTTTAAAATGCTTTATCAAAAACGCATATGGTTTTCTCAGTATCATCTTAGTACCACCTTACTATAATTAATTTTATCACAAAAAAAAATAAGTGTATAGTACACTTATTCATCCTTTTTCTTATCATCACGTTTCTGATATTTTTGTTTTGCTTCCATCATAAACTCTGTTATATTTGTTTCAATTTCTGGCAAAGCTGATTTAGAAAGGTTAGATATTGTTATTACTTCCTTAACAGTATCTACCACTACTTTACCCCAAAATATACTTGTATAAACTTGTAAATCATTATATAAGTCTGGTGTTATAGAACTAAAACTATATCCTGGAAAAACATTTTTTTGAGCAACTAGTAATCTTTTGTTAGTAACAACTACAACACAACTATCAAAGAAATTTTTCCAATCATCATTTTTTTGGCCACTAAAAACATAAATTGGTATTTCATCAGGATTTAGGTGTTTTTCTGCAACTGCACAATGTTTTGCAAGTCTCCAACAAATTGTTCCCGGAAACTTATTTTTTTGTTTAAGCGCCATATCATATATTTTTCCCATAAATATCACCTTTTTCTAAAATTATTTTATAATATTTTTATTCAATTAACAATTATTTTATCTCATCTGAAGATAACATATGTTGTATAAACTCATTACAGCCTATACCAAATTTTGGCTTCTGGTATGTAAAGAAATGTAATACTTCCTCTTCACAATCATTATGTAATTCTTCTTTTATGAATTCTTCTTTTACTTTTTCTAATGCTTCTTCTGGGGTTTTAAAAACATAAATGCCTTTCATCTTTTCCCAAGCATGTTCAAACCAATAGTATAATCCCCTATCTTGGTATATTAAGAATGTATGATTTTTAAATCTTTTTTCATCCATATATACGATTACAAAAGAATTACATGAATATCCAGACGCTGAAAATAAATCTCTTTCTAATTCAACTTGATCCCAACAAATGCCAACTTTAGACTCCATTAATTCGTCTGGAGATTGTAGTTTGTATAGATTCTCAATATCATCTTTTAAAGTTTTGTGAATACCGTTATCCTTATCAATAAACCCATATGATATTTTAGCAAGTATAGTCATTATTTGTTTTGCTCTATTTTTTGCTTTATATACAAGATGAACTCTATCATTATCATCTTTTTCTTCGGTAAAACTTGCTTTTTTATATAAAGAGATCATTCTTTCGTTATCATTGTCAACATATGCGGTAACTTTATTATTATTACACACTATTTGCTCAATTATTATTCTTTCATATTCTTCGTCTTTATATTCATCATCAATAAATATATCATCTATTAAAGTCCCATCTTCAAAATTATGTACGAGATAATAGCCTATACGTTTATCATCTAACATAACAATTTTATATTTATCTAAATAATTACCAATTAGCGTTTCTAATTCTTTACGATTGTCATTTTTTGATAATTTTTGGTTGAGTATATATTCAAAATCTTCTAGTTTTGAATCAATAAAGTTAAGCACATCAATCACCGTTTATATAATATTATAAAAACATAAAAAAATAAAGGAATTTCTCCTTTATTTTATTGTAATTAATTTCTTTGTGGATTCTGGTTTTTCTTTTGGGAATGATACAACTAGAACTCCATCTTTAAATGAAGCTTCTATTTTGCTATCATCAATGTTTCCAACTCTGAATGTTCTAGTGATTTCACCATATCTTCTTTCTTTGCGGATGTATTTTTTATTTTCTTTATCTTTATGAAATTCATTCTTAGCCTTAATGACTAGAAATTCATTTTCAACCTCGATTGATACATCCTCTTTACTAAATCCAGGCATATCTGCCTCGATAAAGCATTTGCCATCTTTCTCGTAAATGTCGCATCTCATTTGAGGTACTAAATCACGATGATGAAATGGTGGTAATGTCTCCTCGTCCATAAACAAATCATTAAAAAATTCTCTTGGAATTAAATCCATATTCCAACATCTCCTTTGCAATAATGTTATACCACATTATTTAGCACTTGTCAATAGAGAGTGCTAAATTTCAACTTTATACTCATGTTCTTGTTTTGGTGTATCTATTTGCAAAGTTTTTTCAATTGTTGTTTGTTTTTCTAATAAATATCCATTGAAATTGTCTAAGAAACGTGAAGTTACTTCTAATGGTTCTTCAACTAATTCAAACCATTCCGGGATCTGAACCGCTATTGTGTCAAATTTTTGCATCCATCTTGTTGATAATCCAAATGCAAATGCATAAGAGTACATATACGTGTAATAAGATGGGTCTTTTTCTTGAATGTCTGCTAGAGTGTCTCTATCAGCTCCACCAATAACTACTCTAAATCCCTTTATTCTTTCTAATAATAAGCTTTGATCGTCTTTTATTTTCTTATACGGAATCTTGTTAAAGAAAAGCACCAATAATAATCCACATATACCTGAATATATAAACATTAAGAAGCTAATTCTATTTACATCCATTAAACCAGTTACAATTCCTAGATAAACCGGAACTAAGCCTACTAAATATACAAACATTTTTATAGTTATTGGCAATTTTCTTAATAATGATATTATAAACATTATTAATGTAATTATTGATATAATCACTAGTTTTGCAGTAATTCTGAATATTAGAATTTCTGCAGTAATAATTAACATTGGTACAAACACTGATAATAACATACAAGTTAAATATAATATTGTGCTTGTTGTTGGTGTTATTGCCCAATAATTATATACTTCTGGTTTTATCTCTTTTTTTACCGTAGACATAGTTCTTGATAACCTTTTAACTATTTCTTCGTTTGGAATAATTGTAGCTGGTTCTTCAGATTCTGGATCTAATGGAGCAAATAGACTATCCATGAATATTTTTTCACTTGTCTTTGTGCCATCATATTCTTTCATTTTAATAATATTATAATTATCTTTGTTATTTTCTACTATTCTAATGTATCCTTTGCTAGCCAAATGTGGTAACAACGACAATACGTCACTTACATTTACTTTTCCGTCAATAATATATCCCATTTCAACACTATTTAGTTCATCTGGAGGATAGAATTCTATTGTTTCAGGTTTTTTATGCTTTTTTTTGACAACTAGGTATGCTAATCCAACTATTACACATATCGCAGGAATAGAGAACATTATTATTTTATTTATAATGCTACTTTCAATAAAGAAATACCCATTTGGAAAACTACAAGCAACTGTTAATTCTGATTCTGGCATTAATACTTTATTATACTCACCAACAATAATGTTATTTTTAAATGAATAAGATATTGCATCCCCCATAATTTTATGACCATTTTCATCGTAGAACATTACTTGTTTTTTATTAAACTCTTTTGGTAAAGATATCTTAAAATCCACTTTACCAACAGGAACTTCAACAAATTGATTCTTTAAAGCATAAACTAATGAGTCTTCTTCTTTTGTACCATCATAACCCAGTTTATATAAATAGCTAATCTTAATAGTGTTATCTCCCTGTAATTGTCTATCTATAGTTCCTGTCGTTATTTCATAAATGTCTTTTCCTTTTTTCTCTGTATATTCATCGCTTACTTCAATATCGTCTAATGTTGCTCTATGCAAAAAAGGTGATCCATTTGGTCTTGTAACTACTCTTTCAAGAGGTATTTTTATGGTTAGTCCATTTCCTGGTTCCTTAAAAAACGCATGAATCACATGATTTACTTCAATAGTATTATTATCATGAACTATCAAACTAATGTCATACTTATTAATTACAACTGGGTATGAATCGTATTCTGGATTATCGCTTAATAATTCAGATTCACCTTCTGCCCTAACTGGAAAAATTATTATTAATAATAATAATAATATAATGATTAAATATTTAAGTTTTTTCATTTTCTCACTCCTTTGGATTCAAAGTAATTATTTGCTCTTGTAATTCTGAAGGTGCCGGTGGTACCTGTTGTGCTGCTTGTGTTTGAGCTGCTTGAGGTTGTACATTTTCTTGTTGTACCGGTTGAGAAGTCGGTGGCGCTAATTCCTCTAAAGATTCAACTTCCTCTTTTGGTTTTTCTTGCTTTACAGGTTTTGTTTCCTTCTTTGGTTTTACAACCGGTTCCTCTTTTGGCATTTCAAATTTTTCATCCCTATCAGGTTCATATACCCTTTCAACATTGTATTTTAGTATTTTAGCTAATATTTTTGTAGGGAATCCTTCAACGCTTTTATTATAAGCTACTACCGCTAAATTATAATATCTTCTTTTCTTACCAATTTCTGTTGCTAAACTCATTATATTTTGCAAACATATCAGTAATGTTTGATTATTTTTTACATTCACATTAGATGTAGTTAATAATACAACTCGATCTATATCCATAGTTAATCTTGTATTCGCAGTTATTTTTTCATCATTGGCTAAAGAATCATATAGTGCGTTTCGCAGTTCCATCAATTCTTTTACCAATGCATCTTCTGCACCAACTGATTGTCTAAGAGAATCTATTACATTAGGAATAATGTTCCATCTTTTTATTAATACTTCATCAAGTTCATTAAAAGTTGTATCTAATCTTAATTTACAATTTGATAATGTATTATAGGAATATATTCCAATAATGGTTACAATTAATAGTAGTATAAATCCGCCCATTATAAAATAAACATTCATACAAGACCTCCTATTCGGTCACTCTACTATTTCAGTATATCATTTTTCTAGTAGATTGTCATAAAAAACACTGTGATTTACATTAAAATCATTATTGCATTAAAAAAACCTCTTATGAGGTTAGTTATTTAAATGGTGCTGGAGGTAGGGATCGAACCTACGACCTACGCGTTACGAGGGCGTTGCTCTACCAACTGAGCTATTCCAGCAGTAATTAAATTATACCTAAGTTTTGAACTTATTTCAATATTGTGATATCATTTTTCTGGTGGTTTAAGTGTTTAAATATACCTTAGATAATAAAAGATATCATACTCTAAATTACTTTTTTAAGAATAAATTTGGAACAAAAGTTGCTAAGATTCCACTTGATGCTGGGTTTAGTTGTCCTAATAAATCTACTGGAGGATGCATTTACTGTTCTGAAGGTTCAAAAGCAAATATAGTAGATAATAATTATAGTTTAATCGAACAATTTAATAATGGTACAAAAGTATTATTGAATAAATGGCCAGACTCTAAATTCATTGCATATTTTCAAGCTGGAACAAATACCTTTTCTTCATTAGAAAAAATTAAAAAAATGATAGAACCATTTCTTAATATAGATTGTGTTGTTGGAATATCCATTGCAACTAGACCAGATTCTATATCTGATGAATGCTTAGAATACTTAGAAGAATTAAATAAGAGAACTTTTCTTATGGTAGAAATAGGCTTGCAATCATCAAATAACAATACTTTAAAATTTATTAATCGTGGGCATGACTCTAAATGTTTTCTTGAATGTGTAGAAAGATTAAAAAAGAAAAATATATTTACCGTTGCCCATATAATAAATGGGCTTCCTTATGAAACAAAAGAAGATATGATAAATACTATTAAATTTGTTAATGCTTCTGGGATAGATGCTATTAAAATTCATATGCTTCATGTTGTTAAAAACACAAAGCTTGCTGAAATATATGAAAAAGAAAAGTTTCATATTTTAACAAAAGAGGAATATATTGATATAGTATGTGATCAATTAGAATTATTAAACCCTAAAATTGTTATAGAACGAATTACGGGCGATCCAATTAAAGAAGAATTAATAGAACCCCAATGGCTAATTAAAAAGTTTTGTGTATTAAATGATATAGATAAAGAAATGGTTAAAAGAAATATTTATCAAGGAGATAAAATAAAAGAGCTTAATTAAGCTCTTTTTAGTTTTCTTCTTGTTCTTCTTTTTGTTTCAACTTTACCATTATCAATATCTTTGAATCTTATTATAGATATTATTGCTGATACTACTTCTAAGGCATTTCCTATTAGAATAATATATGCACCTAAGTACATGTTATATACTCCCCATAAAATTCCACATAATAACATTACCCATCTAATATATTTTGGATTTTTAAAATATGTAGATGTAAATAATATTATGTTTATTGCTAAAGGCAATAGTGAAAATGGTCCATCATAAAATATTGCAGAACATACAAATAATAAACCTATAAATAATGCTAAATATATGAATGGAATCTTCTTCCCTTTTTTCTCAGTATTAATAAAAAGTATATCTTTTGTTTCTTCTAGTACTTCAATTGATACGCCTGACCATGCGCTTTTATATATATAAACAATTAAATAACATAAAGATGCAAATATTTGAACTATTAATATGTGTTCTTTCTTTTTAAATTGAACACTCATTATATATAAGAATATTGAAGCAACTGATACTACATAATATATAATTTTAAGTAATAAACTTAATGTCACACTTATCAACTTCCTAACTATTATAATAGTATCAAAAAAAATAGACTAAATCTAGTCTATTTTTTTCCTTCTAGTTTTCTAATTAGTAATCTTGTTCTATTTACTGTTCCTTCAGTAGCCACTTGATTTACAACTTCAGCGGTTACTGGAATTTCCCAATCCCCACTATGAGGGTAAATTGGGCACAAGTGTTCTTGTCTTAACGTTTTTTTGCTTAATGCACTTAATTGTTCAAAGTTTCCAGTATTCATGTTATAAATCGCATTTCCATATGCACTTCGTATTTCATCTTCAGAATATGCTATCCTATCTAATAATATTTGCGAGTTAGGCATAAAGAATGCCGTATAGCCTTTATTATTTGATATTCCTTTCGCTCTTCCTAGGCATTGAATATTGTCATAGAATCTTTTCTTTCTTTCGTTAAATTCAATTAATCTTGGATCTATTTCTGTATTTGTTCTTCTACCAGTTTGTCCACCTTGAGAAGAACTTTCTTCTTTTCCTCTTGGCATAATAATCCAATCAATGGTAAAGTCACCTTTTTTAATCATATTATTATATCTAATTAATAATTCATTATATGTTACAGGATTACCATGTTCATCATGTATAATTTCTTTTCTTTCAGAACCACTAAAGTATCTCTTTAAAGTTTTTAAATAGACATCTAACTTTTCTGGATCTCTGCATTCTTTACATTCATCTAACATTTTCATTACAATGTACATTTTGGTTTTTTCTTTATCAAGCTTTCTAGATAAATTATTACCTATCGAAAAATCATTTGCCTTCTTAACTAAATCATTTACATGTTTAATAACATGATTTAACATTACAACTTGATTTTCAACATATTGTTTTACATTTCTTCTTAATCCGCATGAATAATAATAATTGCTTTTATATTCAGCTTCTACAATTTGTCGCTTAATCGCATCACTAGGATTATTTGGTTTATTATTTAATACAGCCTCAGCATAGTTATACATGCTGTTTCCCTCAATATATACCATATATAGTTCAGGAAACTTTTCGTGTAATTCGTCAAGCGTATTTATTTGTGATAGTTTCTCTACTTTGTCTTCTAATAATTTTGTAAATTC
>JAEEKZ010000016.1 GCA_016288635.1 Caryophanales bacterium | reverse complement strand
TCAACTATAACAGCCCATGTTAAAGGTTGGAACGTTAACTTTATGGCAGGTAATACACAATTATCACAGCAAATAAACTTTGATGTAGCAAACATATATCCTGGTATGGTAACCCATACGGATAGCATTTCAGTTACTAATAATGGTGAAATGACCGCTATTTTAAGCTATGAAATAGAGTCGGCAACAATATTAGGAACTGAGTATAGAGCAGGACGTGATATGACTAGTTCAGAGTTATTAGCGTATTTAGAGAATCATTACCCATTTACTATTGCATTTTCAACAAGTAATAATGCAGTAGCAGCTGGTGGTGGAACATCAACATTCACTTTGACTGTTAGTTGGGCTTATGAATCTGGAGATGATGCTACTGATACATTCTGGGGAGAACAAGCCTATGACTATAAGATGTCTCATCCTAGCGCACCTAGTATTAGTTTAGTAATGAAAATAACTGCAATGCAAAATTAAAAAGAGTTTATAGAACTCTTTTTTTATGTTATTATTATTCTAGAAAAGGATGATATTTATGTTAGATAAAGTAAAAAGTAATGAAACATTATTATCAATTATAGGTATATTTGTATTAATAATATTAGTAGTTGGGATAACATATGCAGGATTTAGTAAGACATCAAGTGGAGGTAATAATAGTATTTCATCAGGAACAATAACAATGAGTTTCCAAGAACCATCTAATAATGTGGTTATTTCAAATGCAATGCCAACATCAAATGGATATAGTAGTGCAATTCACTTTGATTTTTCAGTATCAGGAAGTGCTAAAGTGCAAATTACTCTTCCATATGAAATAACAATAACAGAGAAGTCTGGTAATACGTTAGCAGCATCTAATGTAAGAATAGGATTAAAAAAGAACGGAAGTATAGTAACAGGATTTGAATCTGGAAAGTTAGCAAGCACATTAACAAGTTCAACAGTAAGAAATGGATCAAAGACATTATATATAGATGGATTAATATTAGCCCAAACAGGATCAAACTATACAAAGACAGATAATTATCAATTATTCTTGTGGATAGATTCTAGTGCAGTATTACCAAATGATGGGACAACGAAGTATTATAGTGTTTTAGTAAATATTAATGCCACAGTAGGAGCAATAGGGGTAGTAACAACAAAATATGTAGTAAGTAATACAATGATGAATATAGGAAGTGCCTTACCAAGTGGAGTGAATGGAAGAAGTACACCGGAATTAGCGATGGCAGATTGGGCAAGTATTATAGGGACACCAGGAGCAACCAGACCATTTTACCTAAGACATGTATTAAACAATAGTAATGAAATAGAAGAGAGTTATGTAGAGTTTGTGGTGACAGAAGATATGGCAAATGCAAACTCTGGTATGGTAGCAGGAACATATAGTTTAAAAGGAGGAGACTCTGGTGCATCATATACAACTAATATTGATACCATAAAAGCAGCATTTGGATATAGTACAAACCCAAGTAGATGTACAAGTGGTGGTACATATTTTTCCTGTTCGGTGTCCGGCCTTGATGCATATGTGATTGGTAGTGGTTATGTCTATGCATATGATCCTGGCTACTACTATTGCACTGTGGACAGTGGTGGTTCTTCGCGCTGTTACGGAAATTAAATTATTGAGCCTTCAGTCTAGCCCTGCAGATTTTCCACAGGAAACCTCTTTGATCTTTAATCCTCAAATGCTCTGCATTTGAGATGAGAAATTTTTCTTTTAAGAAAAGAACAAGAAAAACAAATAGATATAAAAAAGCCAACAATAGTTGGCTTTTTGTTGTAAATAAAAACCTCGCTAATAGCGAGGATGGAAGGTCATTATGAACCTTGGTTTTGGTTTTGATTTTGACTTGTTACTTGTGTGAATGTTAATGTAACATCTAAAGTAGCATTAGCACCTTGTGCATATGCTGCAGTAGTATCTGCGGCATTGTTCATTGTTGAACCAGTACTATCATTCCACATTACATAGATACGAATTGTTCTGGTAGCAGTGCTGCCATATAGAACAGTATCAGATATATCAGTGTTATATGTTTGGAAATTAACAGTGGCACCACCATTTACTGAATAACCTGTTGTAACTATATCACTAACGCTACTAGTAGCAGAAGGACTAACTGAAATATTGTAAGTATATGAAACATCAGTTCCAGTAGAGTCAATTACTATGTCAAAGTAACCGGTTGACGTTGGAGCGACAACATTTGACGCTGTGTTTGTATCTCCGGCAAATACAGGAGTGATAGTATTTGCAGCTAAAGAACCAGTTCTAATATTCTCGTTATTAACTAAGATTCTCCATCTTGCAACTGCAAGACCTGCAGTACCACCAACGGTTTTCGTGTATTTTGCGTATGTTTCTTGAATTAAATTGAAGCATATCAAAAGAGAAACTAATGCGATTATTAATTTAAACTTTTTAAAGCTTTGCATATACATTCCTCCTTTACAACTTCTTGACTAAAGTTTATCATTATATATGGAAAATGGTCAATGGGTTGTCGACAACTTTTTGTCAAGAATTGACAACTATGCGTAAAATTGGCCGATTTTTTTATTCAAAAAACTTAATTTAAAGTTGTCCGTTTTATTGATTAAGGAATAAAGATGTGCTAATATAATATATATAAATAATAAAATATGTCGAATTATGAGGTACGTATGGCAAAAGAAGTTACTTTAACTGCAGAGAAGGTAAAGAAAAAGAAGAAATTTTATAAAATTGTAAAATGGTTACTTTTAATTTTATTAATACTTATCGTTGCAGTTTATATTGTTTTAACGGTTATATATAAAGGCGGCAAGTTCACAATTACACTTGACCCAAACATGGCTATGAATCAAAGCATAGTTCTTTATGATGACTCTTTTTACAAAGAAAGTCAGGCTAAATTATATGCTAGTAAGCTTGATTTTATGGATAATATTTCAATCAAATGGATTCCTAAAGATATTCATAACGAAGGTGATGGACCACATAATGGCGATAACTATATAGCGTATACTTTCTACCTTGAAAATAGAGGGGTAGACACTGTTAGTTATTGGTATGAAATTATGATTGATGACGTTGTTAAAAATGTTGATGATGCCGTAAGAATTATGATTTATAGAAACGATGAAGAAAGAAAAGTTTATGCTAAACTTAGTCCATTAACTGGTAAGCCAGAAGCTGATACGACGCCTTTTTATAGCGATAAATCACCAGTTTTGGAAGAACGTGCAGGATTTAAACCGGGTGACATTGACCGTTATACCCTTGTTGTTTGGCTAGAGGGTGATGATCCAGAATGCGTTGATGCTATTCTTGGCGGTGAAATAAAAATGCACATGGAAATAAGAAATGAACACTTTGTTGATGGTGAAAAAGCAGAAAATAACAAGCAAGAAGAAACAAAGACTGAAGAGAATAAAACTGAATCAAGTAGCGAGGAGGTTACCGAAGGATGAAAAGAGACAAAAGAAAAATAGCAATTTTACTTCTACTTATGTTCTTAACTGCGGTTTTGTTAAACACCTCCAGTTATGCATGGTTTTCAGCTAACCGTAGAGTAACTATTGAAACTTTAAATATTCAAGTTGCAACACAAGGGGGAATTGATATTTCAACTGATGCTATCAACTGGAAAAATACAGTTTCTTTAGAAGATTTAGATAAAGCTTATGAAACTTATCCAACTAGTGTTAACTTAACAAGAATTCTTCTTGAGCCAGTATCATCTGGTGGACACGTTGATACTAGTACTGGTTACTTAAAAATCTACCATGGAGCACCAATTAATGTTCCTGGGGCAGAAGATTATTACTTGACTACTAAAAGAACAATTGAAGAAAGAGAATATGTTATGTCAGGTAAAGGTGATTTCATTGTTTTTGATATTTTCTTAAAAACAGCAGGTGCTAAAGAATTATATCTTTCAGATGCTTCAGGAATTACTTATACTGGAGAAAACTCTGTAGGAACTGAAAATGCTTTTAGAATAGCTTTTGTAATCGAAGGAACAGGAAATATCGATGGCAATATTGAGAGTATTCAAAAACTAAAAAATGCAACTAATGATACAGTTTATATTTGGGAACCAAATTATGATACTCATACAGATGCTGGAATCGAAAATGCTTTAAATGTTTATGGAAGAACAGTTACTAATACAAATTCTAATAGACTTCCATATGATGGCGTTATTGCTGAAATAGGAAGAGAAGATGAAATACTATTACAAGAAGCTGATAGTAATCACTATCCTTCAAAATTTAAAAAAATGAATGTTAACTATGCAACTAGAAAGAATTCTACTAGTTATACTAGAGTATTTGATTTAGATGCTGGAATAACTAAAGTTAGAGTTTACGTTTGGTTA
>JAEEKZ010000015.1 GCA_016288635.1 Caryophanales bacterium | reverse complement strand
CCACTCATTTCTTTCATATCATCTTCTATTAACATATAATCATAACTCTTACCAGCTTTAATACGATCAACAGCATCTCCACCATAAGCTAAAGCAGAATAAGTAATATCATTATTATTTAATTTCTTTTTTAAATAACCAACCAAGTCTTTATTTTGAGCTACTATTAATACTCTCTTTGATGTATTAATTGCACTTTCATATTGATTTAAGATACTATTTTCTTTTTCGTGATAAACTCTTTGATCAAGAGTTAATGTAATGTCAGTACCTTTACCAATAGTTGATTTAATCATTAAGTTACCACCCATGATTTTAACAACCTTTTGACAAACCTTAAAGTTAAATTCTTTCTTTTCAAGATATTCCATCTCTTCTTTATTAAGTTCACCAGTTGAACTTAATATATCATTAATCTTTTCAATAGACATACCTTTACCAGTATCTGAAATATTAAAGATTAAACGACAGAAATCATATTTTTCAATAATATTAAGTTTTAAGTTAACACTACCATTTTCAGTATTCTTGCTAGCATTATTAAGAAGTGAATACAAGATTTGTCTTAACTTCATATAATCACCGTATAAAGTAGGTACTGACTTAGGTAATTCCATATTAAATGTAACACCTGGTTTTATTTCATTTCTTAATGTTGTTTCCAAACCATCACAAACTTTAAGAACATCATATTTAGTATCAATTATTTTTAATTTTTGAATATCAAATGAAGAGATATTCAAGACATTATTAATAGAAAAATCCAATTGTCTTGTTAGATTATTAATAATTGCCATACCATCTTTAATCTTATTAGGATCTCCCTCTTGTCTTAATTCACTTGTTACTCTATTAAGATCAAGAATAGGTCTTTTTGCTTCCTGAGTCATTTCAAATAAGAAGTTATACTTATCTTCATAACCTTGTTCCATTAACTCTCTATTCTTATATAATTCATTTAACATCTTAACATCAGGATTCTCAATAGTGAAGTACATTATGAAACATATAAACGTTTCACTTTGAACAATAATTGTTAACTCAGGTCTAAAGAATTGAATTAAACCAGAAATGATAAAGAAACCTACCAAAAAATAAATTGGAATTGTTTTCTTTGGTGAAATAATTTTCTTTTTTATAAATGTTATTAGAGAAATCAAAGATATATACACAATTGATAAGAAATATGTGAATTTTGTATCCAAACCACTCGTATAATATATACCTTCACTTTGATTAATAAAAGCTTCATATGGTAACACAAAAACAATTACTGAAAAAACTACAACTAATAACATATTAAGTTTTTTAAACTTGATATCTCTAATGTTTGATATTTCTAATACATAACTTAAGAATTGAGCAATCCATGTAATAAAGTATACTAGCAACAATTTCGTTACTATGAGGTTAATTGCTTCAATATTAAATGCCGAGAAAACTTCACATAAAATTTGAATTATAATACCAACAACATTTGTTATAATTAATTTTTTATAAATTCTATTTTCATTATTATCTAGTCTACCTTTAGAAAAATAAACTATAGCCAAAAATAGTATATAAAAAAAACTAAATACATATGTGAAAAATAGTAAAGAGAATTTCATATCATCACCTACTATATAAGTATAACATATTATTTAGTTTTTTCTATCTATTTTACTTTAATTTTTTGTTTTGATAGCTCAAGTTCAATTATGCCATCAACGTTATTTTTAATAAATTTAATATCACGTTTTCCTGAATATGCACTTGGGAAACTATCTCTAATACAGAATGATACTGGAACAGCTTCCTTAAATCCCATTTTTTTCATTACAACATCTTGCACTTCTAAAAGATAATCATATACCTTTTCAGGATTTTTCTTTAAAAGGTTTTTAATATCATTCTCCCAAACAATATGAGCTACAAGCTTATTATTATCATTTGGATGAGTTTGTACCTCACACAATTTAACTGTAGTTAATTGAAGAATCGCTCTTTCTACATCGAAATTATAGAATCGTTTTCCATCTATTTCTGAAAAATCGCTTTTTCTTCCTAAAACAACAAGACTACCATCTTTGCATATGTAACCAATATCCCCAGTTTGACTCCAACGATCACCGTTAGAATCTATGTAGAAGAATTCTTCTGTTTCTTTTGGCTTTTTAAAGTACTCAATCATTCCTATTTCAGTTTTTACATAGATATTTCCTCTTCTGCCATATTTTAATTCACAATGATTGTCATCAAAAATACCTATTGTTGTGATATCAGGAAGTGGGATACCTGATGCATCATTTGAAAACTTATGTGAAGTAATATCAGTTGTTACAGTTGCACCACATTCACATTGCCCATATCCATTTAATAAGTGTGATGTAGAACCATGACTTCTAAATACACCTTCAATATTAGAAATATCTTTTTGTGTTAATGGTTCTCCGCCTTCAACTGGATATTTTAAAAATTCTAATGACTTATTCTTCATTCTACGAAGATTTTCCTCGTATGTAAAACCCTGATACATTGTTGTGTTCGTCAAAATATATTCAGGTTTAAACTTCATTACATTTTTTACAAAAACAGTAGTATCAAATCTAGGATCTGTATATACTTTTACGCCAAACGAAAGTGGAAAGTTAATTCCTAAACTTAATCCGGTTGAATGCCAAGGTGGAATATTTTGATAAACCTTTTGTAATCTGGAAGTATCAAATCCAGAATTACCATACGCATTAATTAATTTTTGAAAACTATCAACTGATAGTAAGATACCTTTTGATGGTCCTGTTGAACCACTAGAATATACCATTGCTTGTGGTTTTTCTGATTCATATGGATCAACTAATGCATCATCTCTATGTGCTCCATCACGAATAAATCTATTCCAACCTACTTCATTTGTTTTTCCATCAGCCCTATATTGTTTAGAAACAAAACGTAGTAATGATGAGTTCATCATTGGAAGTACGATTATATTTTTTTGCTTTTCTTTGTTAAGTACATCTTTAAATTTTGGCATAAATTTATCAACCATGATAATATTTTTACTCTCGCATTCTTGAACTCTTGCCATAAATTCTTCTGGTGTATAAAATGGAGCAATAACATTTGCAACTGCACCAATCTTACTTAACGCATAAAAAGTATAAATTACTTCCGGATTAGTTGTAGAACATAATGTAACAAAGCTTCCTTTTTTTACGCCATACTCTTCTAAAGAATTTGCTACCACATCAATATTTTTTAACAATTCTCCAAAAGAAATATCTGCATAAAAATATCCAATTGCGCTTTCTTCAGGATGATCTTTATTTCCAATTACTAAACCTTGATATGGGGTTGTATTCAAAAAAGTATCTTTTTTTTCTATGTTTCTATAAAAATATTCCCATGGTCTATCAACTGTTGGATAGCCAGTTTCTTTGCCTTCTTCAAACAACTTTACTACTCTTTTTGCTTCTTCATCAGGTAAAGTTCTAACCAATCTCTCTAACGCTCTTAATTTTTCGTTATCCATAAACAAACTCCAATCCCCTTTTTTGACAAATTCATATTATATCACATTTTATCAAAAAAGTAAACTCTATCGTACATGATAATTATATCAAAAGTAATTTTTTTTCATAATAACCATGTCAATATTTGTCACAAAAAAAGAGTGT
>JAEEKZ010000014.1 GCA_016288635.1 Caryophanales bacterium | reverse complement strand
GCTTTATATTCTTCTTCATTTAATGGAGTAAATTCTTTCATGAAACTAACATTATCTTTCATTTGTTCTAGATTACTCATTCCAGATAAAACCATATATACTGAATCTAAACTAGCTGCAAATCTTACTGCATAACTAGCATATGATAAATTCTTTCCTTCATTAATACTATCAAATACTTTTTTTGCTTCTTCAGGTAGTCTTACTAGTCCTCCACCTTTTACAGGTTCCATCACTAATACTGGTTTATTATATTTTTGACATATTTCATAACATTTCTTACTTTGTACTCCTGCACTTTCATAGTCAACATAATTAAGTTGGATTTGTACTATTTCTATTTCAGGATGTTCACTTAAAATCATGTCTAAGACATCTGCAGTGTCATGAAAAGATAAACCAACATGTTTAACTTTACCTTTTTCTTTCATGTCTTGAGCTACTTTATAAGCATTACAATTCATAAAATGCTTGTAACTATTTCTATCTTGTGCATGCATTAAATAATAATCAAAATATTCTACACCACATGAAACAAGTTGTTTATCTAGTAAAGGCTCAATATCTTCTTCTTTTCTAAAATAATCACCAGTTAATTTATTAGTTAAAATATATTTACTTCTTTCATATCTTGGTGCTAAGCAATCTCCGATTGCTTTTTCACTTAAGCCACCAATATAACCATGAGCTGTATCAAAATAATTAAAACCATTATCCATATAATAATCAATCATTTTGTTAAATTCATCATAATCTACAGCATTACCTTTCATTGGTAATCTCATACATCCAAATCCTAATTTTAATTCCATATATACTCCTTATATGCCTTAATTATAACATAAAAATAAACAGGATAATTATCCTGTTTATTAACTTCTTGCTCCACCACCATAGATATCCATTTTTTCATCTAAGTTTCTTAAACGAGTACTAATAATCCTATACATTTCATCAAGTTGGTTACGATCCATACCAACATCATTACTCTCTATAGTATTACTTATTCCTTTGTAACGGCTATACAACATCTCGAATAGTTGTGGATCTATTTCTCCACTAAAGAAACACATATTAGTTTCTGCAAAGTCTAATTGAAGTTGAAATAATTGATCAAAAGTTTTTCTATCTTCACCAGTTATTGTTGGAGTGTTATGACAATCAGTTACTGCTTTTTTGATTGTACGCATAACATCCTCATAATAACGTGAATCAGGATAGTTTTGTAATAACTTATCCCATATACCTTTTATTTTATCTTTTACTTGTTCTATCTCAAATTGACTACTTTTAGTGTCTTTTTCTTTTCTTCCTATTTTTTCTCCAAGGTCTTGAATTTTGGCTGTCAATTGAGTTTTAACTTCATCAGTCATTCCCATTGGATAAGTATTAATAAAACTTACAATTGATTCAAATGTTTTATTTGTTTTATCATAATCTATGTTATCTAATCCTTTTTCTGCGATTGAACTTAGTACATCAGCAAGAAAATGTTGAGCTCTTGCTAAATTAATAAATCCATAATAGAATGTCTTATTTAGTTCTCCTTTATGTTTTTCACATTCTTTATTTGCCTCCGCTATTTTAAGCATAATGTTGGTACAATCATCCACAGTGTGATTATCTCTTAAGAATTCTTTCCATATTTCATTGAAAGTTGTACTTAGTTCAACAAATAATCTTTTTGCATTATCATAATCAGAGTTATTTGGTTGCTCTGGTTCTTTTTTTACATTTGCTTCTATTGATGGTTGTTCCACTACAGGGGTTTTATTAGTGTTATTCTCTTTTTCTTGTTTATATTCGTCCATAGTTCTTTTAAAAGTATTAAAGATTAAATTAGCAAGATTTATTTGTGCTTGAGCATTATTACCTACAAATTTATTGTATTCACCACGAACTGCAGCATCATACATGAATTGCATAAATTCAATATCTTTATCGCCTAAAGTACCGGTCTTAATTAATCTAACTGTTTTAGCAATTGAGGATATACTTGCTTTATTTACCTTTATTTGTTTTATATCTTCAACATTAAGGTTTCCTGATGATAGTACATCAGCTTGTAATTGTTCTGCTTTTTCGATTATAGAATTTAATTCCTGTTCTGTAATATTTGGATCAACAACTTTTGCCCATAAATCTTGATAATCATGTTGGTAATCTTCAGCAGTTTTCTTTGGAGCTAATCGCTCTTTAAATGCTTTTAATCTATTAATAAGATGAATTCTATTTTCTTCGTTTAAGAATTCATTAAGTGGACTTGGATCATTAAGTAATGAATCAATCATTTCTATATGAATGTCATCAATACCATTTGATGAGACTATTGATTTAGAACATTCTATAAATGAATATATCCAACCATAGTTTTCCCAAAAATCAGCTTTTTCTTCCAAAGGAACATTTGAACCAGTTAATTCAGCATTTAATTTTTCTAATATATCTCTTGAGTTATTAATATCTTCTTTAGTTTTATCTTCGGTTAGAAGTTTTTTCCATATCTTTTGTAATTCATTAAAATAATGTTCACCCATAACTTATCCCACCTATCTTATATTATTATAACATAAAAAAAGAAGCTTTATGCTTTCTTTTTTATTTATTAACGCTCTACTGGTTCTTCTTCAGCCATTTTTAGGCCTTCTAAGATTATTTTTAATTGAATACCATCAAATGTAGTCTCGTCATCATAAATAGCGTTCATAAGGCTATAAGGACTAAATTCAAGTGTTTTATCATCGTTGTCTCTACTAAACTTAGCTCCTTTGATATTTACACCATCAAAGTTAGTTGCTGGTAGTATTCCTACACCAGTAAAGTCGCAACCACTTAGGTCTTTATGCCATACTAGCTGAGGGTTAATATTTTCAACATTACAACCTCTAAAATCTATGCCTGATACTTTTACCCCTGTAAGATCTATCTTACGGAAATCAAATATATGAAGAATTCCATTTAATTCTTTAGGTATTTCTAAATAGGTTTCTCCATTTTCTGTTACTTCTCTTAAAGGTAGCTCAGCTTCAGTATCCATTTCTAACTCTTCAACATTATTCATCAAATAATGAATTCTTTTTATTAAAACTTTAATTTGCTCTAAACATTCTTCAAGTTCAGCTTTTCTTTCTACTTCTCTTATTTCATTTAGTTCTCTTAGTTTTAATAGAAAATCACTTTCTTTCCTTTTTCTTTGTTCATCTTTTATTCTATTATGTTCTCTTTTAAGTTTATCTAAGAAAATAAATGGATCTTTTATATATTCTTCTCCAAATTCCTCTCTTGACATAATTGGTACTTCTACAGAACTTTTTGTTATATGGGTTTTATAGAATAATTCATCTCTAAAGAAATCGGAAATATCAACCATAGTTTCGCCTTGAAAATAATAAGCTTTTTGACTATCTTGGAAATATACAAAGTCATTATCATAAGTAAAATCCCATTGATATATATACTTTTTAACTTTTTCTTTGCTTTTTATATCATATATATACCATATACGAGTACCACCATAATCAAACTCATAGCATAAAGCATATCTCGAACCAAACATTCTTATTGGTCTATCTTTCATTGAAAAACTTCTATTATCGTCTGTTACTTTATATTTTGTTAGAGTTTCTTTAACTTTTATTCCTTTTAAATTAGGATATAGATTTTTTGTTATTAATCCTCTTCCATGAAAAAATTCCCCAGGAATATTTTGATCTCTATAAATTTTTGGATACCACTGATCAAATACTAAATTACCTTGATGATCAATTGCATTGTATTTACCATCTTTTTGAACAATTGCATATCCATCTTTAAATGGTTCTAGACAATCAAATTTACTTTTGCTTTTCCATAACAATTTGCCTCTTTTAATTATAAATGTTCCGAATAAAGCATTTCCTTCAAAATCAATATAGTCTGCATGTCCATTTTTATCATAAACTAGTCTATGACCTTCAGAGGTATCTTCATCAAAATGCATGTGATGACTATTTCTTATTATTCTATTAATTGGAGAATTTGGAGGATATATATCATCTTCTACTTCACTTCTAACAAATCTTTTTAATATTCTTTTATATCCAACACCATCAATTATGATACAACCATATTTAAATATTGGTTTTTCTAGACTCCAATCAGGTAATAATAAATCACCATTAAAATCCATTAAGTTATATTCGAGAGGTTTTTTATTTTTATTAGCAATAATAAACATGCCACCTTTTGCATTATTATCATCACTACATATTTTATAACCCATTTTCTTACATAAGTTTTTTAATTTATAAAAATCTTCTTTAGGCATAGTTTGTAAATACTCATCATATCTCAATTGATTCATTTTGGGAGTTAATGCATTAAATAATTGTGTTCCTTCTCCACTTTTAAAGGTAAGTCTTAGTCTATCGTCTAAATAGTATTGATATGCTTCATCAATAGTTCTTTCAATATCACTCATGTTTTACCTCTTTTGTTCTTTTCTTTCTATTCTTTCTATTTGTCTATTTAGTCTTCTTTGTAATCTTATTAGTTGTGGAAAATTGGCTGTATTACCATCTATTCTATGTCTAAAATAGTCTACTTTCTCTAGTGGAGATATTATCTCTAGTTTAGTTCCATCATGTTGAAGCTCATATAAACCACTTTGTCTATTTTCATTAATATTATAATATCTATAAGCATTAAGATATAATGCTAAAACTGTATAATATCTATATTCACGTCTTATTCCTGTTTCAGAATCTATTTCATAGCCTATTTTACGTGGTTTAATCTTACTAGTTGCTAATGTTAGTCTTGATGCTAAATTAGGAGTTTCTCTCTTACCAGTTTCTCCTGCATATAATTTAAAATTTGCAAGATATAATTTATCAAGTGGATATTCATCACGTTCATATAAGCTACGTGTTGGAAACACTTTTTTAAATAAATAACCGAAAAATGTTTTGGCATCAAGAGCTGATATTTCATCTTGAGTAAATATTGTTCCAAAAGACGGCATACATTGTTTTAAAGGAGTTAAATCGCTAACAAAAACATCTCCTTCAGTTGTATATAATTCATTATTATGAAGACAATAATATGTTCCATCTTCGTTTCTATAAAATAAAGTAAATATATTATCGTATCTAATATTTTTATTCCAATCATTTAAACTACAAAGCGTAGTCCAACTTGATTCTACTGCTCCATTTATTAGGGTTCTTGTTTTTAATATTTGTTTCTTTATATCTTCTTTAGTAAAAGAATTAGGGTCACGAGGATTTAATGAGGCACTAAAACAAATATTTAATTTACCCACATAAAAATTACTTATTGGATACTTTGCCATGATATAACCCCCGTTTCTAGGGAGTTATTATATATTATAAATGTTATTTAGGCAATAAAAAACAGTCATAAGACTGTTCTAATTACTAACATTATTCATCATCTGATTGTATTATTGATATATTTGAGTCAAAGCATCTAGTAACTGCTATATCGCCAATATTTTTAGAACTCTTATAACAAGGTAAGCCTCCATTAGACCATTCAGTTCCGTCTGATGGAGATTTTATACCATCAACTGTAAAAACGGTAGTTGGTATTGTTTGATTCGGATCTACGTCAAAAAAATGCTTAGCAACATTTTTATCTAGTGAAGCTGATTCAGTAATATAGTCTCTGGATTTGCATCTATATTAGCTGAACTATTAAGGCCTGTTGAATATAAGTATCCATAGTCCTTATCATACACTAATATCTTGTATTGTAGACCACCCGTACCCTCGTTAACACAAACTGCTCCATAATAACTATTATCATCTACATTTAAATATGATTTTTTAACTAATTCTGCAACTGTATAACATGTCTCTTTCCTATTAACGACTGTTAACATATCAGCCATATATTTGTTGTTGGCAGCATCTCTG
>JAEEKZ010000013.1 GCA_016288635.1 Caryophanales bacterium | reverse complement strand
TTTAAATAATGAAAAAGTCTTATTACAGAATGCATGTACAAGTAATAATAACGACTCCAATATTATATTTGAAGCAGTATCAGAAAATTCTGCAGATGTAACCTATACTTTTAATAAAGAAGATGATATTAGTATTTTTACATCAGTATCAGTGATAAAAGATGCCAATGGGGAATTATCTGTCGCTTTTGGCGATTGCATGGGTAATCCAAATATGAAACTCGATAATTTTTCATACAACGGAAAAGAAATAACTGATAATCATTTAATATCAGATTTTACTGGAACAATGTGTTCAAAAGTAAAAACAGTATTAGGAACACTTACACCTACATGTACAAATAAATTATTAGAGGATTCAAAACCAGATCTTGTACTAAGATATAAAGGAAAAGAAGTTAATGTTGATCAAATGATTCAAAGTGCACAAGAAAGCATAAATAATAAATGTGTAAATAATGACTATTCTGATAATTCAATAATATATTTAACACCTACATCAAACAATTCTTCACTTGTTTCACTCGTCTTTGATAAAGACTCAGGAGCCGTATTTAACACATCTATATCAATCGAAACTGATGCAGAAACAGGCGATGAAAGGGTGCTAACAGGAATTTGCGCTTCAAACTTATCTGAAGATGATTTTACATTTAATAGAAGCCCACTTACAAGTAATGCAAAATTAAATGAATTATATAATTCTCTATGTTCTAAACTAAGAACTATGTTGGAAAATACAGACGTTGAATGCTCTCATAAATTAATAAATACATCACTTAAAGATAATACCCTTAGATATAGAGGATATGAAATAAATACTAATACATTAACCAATCAATTACAAAATGAACTAGTGACAAAGTGTTCAACGGGAAATCATTTATCTGGGAATATAAGATTCGAAGCAACATCATCAAAATCTGCAGATGTTAAATATATATTCGATTATGATGATTATATACTGTATTATACAAGCATCATAATTGATGAAGATGAGCAAACAGGCGATTTAAGAACCGTTGTAGGGGAGTGTACAAGTGAACCTCAAATGGTATATAACAAATTTACTTACAATGGTAAAGTAATTGGTAATTTAAGTCAATTAACTGATTTTAATAATAGTATGTGTGCAGGTATTAGAGAAACTTTTGAATCATTAGATTTAGAATGTGTAGAAAGCCTCATGCGAGGGCCTAAATAAAATGTCGAATAATGTCGAACTAATAAAAGATTAATTTAAAACATTAATCTTTTTTTGTCGAATAATGTCGAATCTTTGATATAATGTACTTAGAATTTAGGTGATAATTAATGGATAATACTAGAATGTATACTATAGGAATAGTTGGAAGAGCATACAAAAATAAAGATGGTCAAGACATAATACAAACTCATGAAGCTGTAAGAAAGTTTTTGGCTGAGAAAGAAAATGTTGTATGTATAACTATATTACCAACTGAAAACAAGAATTATTTTGATGAAATAGAACCAGGTACAGATATAGTAAATACCAATAAGATAGATTGTATTTTAGATAAATGTGATGCATTTATCGTACCAGGTGGAACATATGCTTATAAATTAGATGAGTATGTTATAAAGTATGCAATAAATAAAGATAAACCATTATTAGCAATATGCCTTGGTTTTCAAATAATGTGTAGTATGTTTGCTAAAAATAGAGCTAGATTTGATATGACTGAAAGACTTGATAATGATAGTCATTCTGGTAATCATTCTGAATATAAACATAAAGTTATATTAAAATCAGAATCAAAACTAGGAAGTTTGATGAATGCACAAGAAATAGATGTTAATAGTTGTCATCATGATGTAGTTAAATTTGAAATGGACACATTATTAGTAAATGCTATTGCAGATGATGGGATAATTGAAGGGGTTGAATATCCAGGAAAAAAATTCATCGTAGGAGTACAATGGCATCCTGAGTATTTGACTGATCAATATACACAAATACTAATAGATAATTTTATGAAAAGTTTAGAACAATAAAAGAGTGATTTAGATGTTTAGAGGTAATTATAATTTTTTTGACTATAAATATAATATTCCGGGATATTCTGGACAAGACTTTGGTGGATTCCCTCAATATTTATATCTAGGAATATCAATAGTATTACTTGTAGTATTATTAATAGCATTAAGAAAACAACCTAAAGAAAAGATACTAAAGATAATAAAAATAACTGGTATATTTATGATAGTGTTTTATATTACTAAAACTACTTGGGAATCAATATATGATATTAAATACTCAGGTTCATTTAACTGGGGTTTATTACCACTTGATACTTGTTCCTTTATAATGCTAGCAGGACCAATCGCAGGATTTTGTAAAGGTAAAATAAAAAAATATGCAGATAGTTGGCTAGCAACAGGATGTATTATTGGTGGTTTAGCTAATATGTTATTCTTAAATGGTTTAAAGTATTATCCATTTCTATCATTTGGAGCCTTTTATTCAATGATATGGCACTTTGTAATGGTATTTATTGGTTTACTACTTATAGTAACCAATTATGTGGATATGGATTATTCCACAATAATAAAAGGCTATATATTTCATGTAATAGTATCGTTAGTAGTTATACCAATAGATTTTATATTTAAATTTGATTTTATGTTATATAGAGAATTAGGTGGAGTACCATTCTTTGAAGGTATTGCATCTAAGCTAACTGAAGCGCATTTACAATTCTTAAATCCCATACTGATGTTAGTTTTATATTTTATTGCATTTAATATCATTTTTCTAATTCCATTAGGGATTAAAAAGTTAATTAACAAGACAAAATAACGTCTTGTTTTTTAATTATACATAACATATAATAAATACTCATCAGGGGGAATATAATATGAAAAAAATAATGCAAGCAGAAATTGATTGTAAAGCAATTGATGAAATTAGAGCTTTATTTAGCCCAGATGCTCTAGCAGAATTATTTGAAACAATAAGATGCTCAGTTGGAAATGGCAATAATTTATATTGGTCATTCATAGATGAAGCAACTGAAAAACAATATACCATTACAGGAAGAGCGAGTAACAAAGAAGCAAAACTAACAGTTAAATGCTCTGATGGAAGAAAACTTGATTTAAATGGTTATTACTCATGGGAACCATATGCTGATCCAGAGAGTGGC
The DNA here is from genome assembly GCA_016288635.1 of Caryophanales bacterium. Lineage (GTDB taxonomy): Bacteria > Bacillota_I > Bacilli_A > RF39 > UBA660 > JAEEKZ01. Next base: position 29,117 of record JAEEKZ010000013.1, on the reverse strand, counting down.
TGGCGAGAAGAACTATTCATTACAAATGAATTTTGTTGCTACTTACCAGATAAATCAAATATAAGACATTCTAGTTCTAGGGGCGAAAGCTTAACTAGTATTACAAAACCATCATTAGTGGAGTTTAAAAGATTTATACCTAAAAAAGCACATGAAGAATTAAATGGTTATTTATTACCTAAAAGCGCATGGATAAGCACTGTAGGAATTGTGAATCGTGAAATGGGTAATCACGTCATTGTAGTGTCTCAAGATAGAAAACATATTGTTCAAGAATCATTTCCAGAATATATGTTAAGAAGTGAAGATCCAATTGCTACAGTACGTTTAAGTGATATAAATAAAATAGATAGTCTTGATGAAAAGAAAAATGAAAAGATAAGAGTTCAATTAATTGAGCAAGCAAAAAGAAGAGTAGAAGAAGAAATTAATAGACGTGTTAAAAATAGAATAGGAAATGTTTCCGGAATATTGAGCGATTTTAATAAAATGTACACTGCTAGAGAAAAACTTGTTACATATATTAAGCAATCTATGTTCACAGAAGGAGAAATAAAAATGATTGATAATGTTCTTTGCGGAAGAAACATTAGAGACGGAATTTCAGCAAGATAAAAGAAGATTACATCTTCTTTTTTATTGACTAAATAAAGTCAATACCATATAATAAGCAACTGTCAGGGGAGTAAATATGGAAAAATTAACACAAGAAAAAATTAATCAAGAAGCTCAAGATGGATTGAATAATCTTTTAAGCCTTGAAGAAATTGAAAATTTATTAAAATCAATTAGATTAACTAATTCAAGAAATGTAATTGGTAAAACATTTGAATATGGTGATAAAGAATATGCAATCTATGGTAAAGGAGATTACAAAGGAGCAACAATTAGAGTATGTTGTTCAGATGGTAGAGCATTAGACTTAAATGTAGAATGTTACTATATTAAACACTCCACTATAGATGATGATATGAGTGGAGAACTTGGTATTGATTATGAATACTGTTATAATTTACCAGATCAATCAAAATTAATACATGTAGCTTATGACGGAACAGAAATAAATACTCCAAATGGATATGTATTTAAACTAGTTGGTCCTAAAGGAGAAGAAAAAATATTAAATGGATTCTTACTACCTAGAGGAACAACAGTAACTCCAAGTGGAATACTAAGTGGTGATTCATTAGTAAGTAAAGAAGCAGATCGTATTATCGATGAACCAATGCCAACATCAAATGGATATAAGAAAAAAGAACCACTTGTTTGTATATCAATGATTGATCTTAGTAGAATTAAAACCGCAAATCAAGATGATGCAACAAAAACACAAAATGAAATACTTACAAGATTAACAAGATTATTAAATGAAGAAGTAAAAAAACGTATTGAAGATAGAAGAGAAACAGTAGAAGATAAGCTAGAAACAATTCAACAAATGTTAAAAGATAAAGAAGCATTAATTAGTAAAATTAATGTAAGCACTTTTACTTCTGAAGAACTAAGAATGTTTGCTAATTGTTTAGATGGCAAAGATATTAGAGATGGAATAGAAACAAGATAAACCATTGTTTATCTTGTTTTTTATTGACTAAATAGGGGTAATACCATATAATAAACAGCATTCCAAAAGGGGGTATGTGGTTATGGGAAAAATAACACAAGAAGATATTAATAAAAACGCCGAAGAAGATTTAAGTGAGTTATTAAATATTTATGTTGTTAGTAGTTTAGTAGATAAATCTATTCTATTACTTGAACCAGGTTCTTTTGAAGAAAAAATAACTTATAATGGAAAAGAATACTATTTATGTGTAATTATAGATAATGCTCGTTCATTTGTAAGAATACAAAGCGATGATGGAAGACAATTAGACATAAATATTGAAAAAACAAAATACACAAGATATGACAAGGAAATAGAATATAGTGAGAATGCTGTAACTTATTTTGGTATAGATTATTTATTACCAAAAGGATATAAATTAATATATAAGAATTCATTAAAGGGATATTCAGATAAAACAAATGGTACTTTTGATACCCCAGGAGAATTAAAATTGTTATTAGAATCCCCAAATGGTAAACAAAAAGTATTAAATGGCTTTTTCTTACCAAGACTAATAACTATAACTCCAGAAGGAATTAAATGTGGAGAAGTACTAGTATCACACGATAGAAAACGTGTTATAAGAAGAAATGATAATTTAAACATAATACAAGAATTAAGAGATAGAATAGCGGCTATAATAGCAAGAAGAAATGATAATGAAGAGTCTTCTCAAATGACTAGTGATGAATTTGCTATCGCAGAAGTAAATAAAGGTATTATAAGTAGAGAACGTATAACAAAATATTTAAAAGGATCATCATTTAGTGTTGGAGAATTAAACGCAGTAGCAAAAACAATTAACAAAAGATTTTATGATGAAGAACCACAAGAAAGATAAAAGAAGATAAATATCTTCTTTTTTTCTTTTAAATAATTGACATTAATTGTTGCTAGTGTTATGCTTTCACTAGCTCAAAAATTGAGGATACACTTAAGAAGGAGGGTGTTTAGATGTTACAACTAATTAATATTAGTAAAAAATATCAGACTGGAACGCTAGTTCAAAGAGCCCTTGATGGTGTAACTCTTAACTTTAGAGACAATGAATTTGTCTCTGTTTTAGGTCCAAGCGGATCTGGTAAATCTACTCTTTTAAATATCGTTGGCGGATTAGATAAATACGATAATGGTGAATTAATAATTGATGGAGTATCTACTAAAAAATATAAAGATGCTGATTGGGATTCATATAGAAATCATACAATTGGTTTTGTATTTCAAAGTTATAACTTAATATCACATCAAACAATATTATCTAACGTTGAACTTGCTTTAACTATTTCTGGTATCTCTAAATCCAAAAGAAAATCTCTAGCTTTAGATGCCTTAGAAAAAGTTGGCTTAAAAGAACAAGCACATAAAAAACCAAATCAATTATCTGGTGGGCAAATGCAAAGAGTAGCAATAGCTCGTGCACTTGTTAATAACCCATCTATATTACTTGCAGATGAACCAACTGGAGCATTAGACTCTGAAACTAGTGTTCAAGTCATGGAACTATTAAAAGAAGTAGCAAAAGATAGATTAGTAATCATGGTTACTCATAACCCTGATTTAGCATATAAATATTCAACTAGAATCGTTGAATTATATGATGGAAAAATAACAACCGATAGTAATCCATATAATATTAGAAAAAAGCAAGAAGCTGTACATAAAAACTTTGGTAAAGCATCTATGTCATACTTAACAAGTATATCTTTAAGTTTTAATAACTTAAAAACCAAGTTTAAAAGAACTATAATGGTTGCTTTTGCGGGTTCTATAGGTATTATAGGTATTGCTTTAATATTAGCTTTATCTAATGGTGTAAATAAGTTTATTCATGATACTGAAGAAGAAACCATGATATCTTATCCAATTCAAATAACTAAGAGTAGCTTCTCTATAATGAGTGGAATGACTGGCCTAAGAGAGGACGCTCAAAGAGAATCATCAGATAGTATCGCAGAACTTAAAACATTAGAAAACATGTTATCTGTAGTTAACCAAAATGATTTAGGTTCATTAAAAAAATATTTTGAAGAAGAAAGTAATATAAGAGATTATACTAAAGCAATTGAATATAGTTACAAAGTTGATCCAATAATCTTTGTTAAACAAAATAATAAATATGTAAAAGTTAATCCAAATGAATCATTTAGTTCAATGGGTATATCATCAGGAAGTGTATTACTAGCTAATAACTCTATTAACGCATTTAATAAATTGCCAAACAACGAAAGTCTATATAAAGAAAAATTTAGTCTATTATATGGTAGATGGCCAAAGGGAAAGAATGAATGTGTTCTAGTAACGGATCTAAATGGTAATTTATCTGATTTCATCTTTTACTCTTTAGGTTTAAAAGACCAAGACGAATTAACAGAAATGATAGAAAACTTTGCAAACAATAGACCAAATTCTTTTGAAAGCGAAGATAAAGTTTGGGAATATGATGAAATTGTCGGTTTAAAATTCAAAGTAACTAGTAACTCTATGTTATATAGTTATGATGATACTAATAATGTTTATATTGATAAATCAACTGATAATGAATATATTGAAAAAGTTTTAAAGAAAAATGGTATCGACTTAGAAATTGTTGGTATCATTAAGCCTGGCGAACAAGAAGATATGACTCTACTTCGAATGGGAATTTGGTATAACGATGAATTAGTAGAATCTTTAAGAGATATGGCTGCAAATAGTGCAGTAGTTAAGGATCAAAGAAAGAATCCTAATATTAACGTTTTAACAAATGGTCCATTTGGCGAAACAACTAGTAATAAAATAGATTTTAAAAATTTATTTAGTATTAATGAAAAGAAAATGATGAGTGCCTTTAATATTAACCAAAACAAAATAAAAATAGACACAACACCACTTACTAGCATGGACTTTACTAAATACTTTAAAGATTTTAAAATGTCAGAAACTGATGAAGAATTTATTGATAATTTAGATGTTAAAGTAGATCAAAATAAGATGAACGACTTAATTGAAAAATTAACTGACGGATATTTAAAATATGCATCAAAAGATCCATCAACTGATTATATGAAATTACCTGATGCTGTAAGTGAATACATAAGAAGTGAAGAAGGAACCACTATTATTAGAAATTATATAAATAAATTAATAGTTAATAATAGTGATAACCTAGTTGATAACGAGACAATTAATGAAATGATTACCTCAATTATGTCAGGATATCAGAAATTTGCATCAGAACACGGTTATAATAATCCAGCTAGATTTAATGAATATCTATCTGAATACCTTCAAACAGCTGCAGCAAGAAACTTAATTAACGAACAAGTAGGTAAGCTTTTAACTAAAGTAATTGAAAACACAGAATTTTCTAGAGAAGATTCTGAAGCATTAGCTAAAGAACTAGAACAAGGATATGCAAATTATGCTAGAAAGCATAACAAACCAGATCCATCTAAAATGCAAGAATCATTCTTTAACTATTTATCTACCGATGAAGCCAAGAAAATAATAACTGAAGGACTTTATTCTGCGATAAATATTAATGAAATAAAACAACAAGTATCTGACTATAGTAAGGCGGGTGGATCATCTGCAGTTAATAAAGTCATGGATGAAATTAAAAAAGATGTAGCAAGTAAGATGCAAGAAGTAATTATTTCGTCTGCAAAGAGTTTGCCTAATGCTATTTCTATTGATACTAAGAAATTTGCTAGTGCTTTTGTAATGAACCTAAGTGAAGAAGATATTAAAGCTTTCTTTGCTGCAATGGCAAGTAATAGAACAAGTTCATTTGAAAATAACTTAACTACATTTGGTTATGCTGGTGATTATGATGTTGATGAAATAGATATTTATGCTAAAGATTTTGAGTCAAAGTCAGGCATCATTAATGTTCTAGATAGTTATAATGAAAAAGTAACTAAAGATGGTTCAGCAGGTAAAGAAATTACTTATACAGACGTTGTAGGTATAATGCTTGCATCAGTAACTACAATAGTTAATGTTATTAGTTATGTACTTATTGCCTTTGTAGGTATTTCACTTGTTGTATCATCAATTATGATTGGTGTTATTACCTATATAAGCGTATTAGAAAGAAGAAAAGAAATTGGTATTTTAAGAGCTATGGGAGCATCAAAGAAAAATGTATCTCAAATATTTACAGCTGAGACAGGTATAATTGGTTTATTCGCTGGTATTCTTGGCGTAGTTATTTCTATACTAATAACTATTCCAGCAAATATCATTTTAAGAAAGATAACTGATATACCAACATTAACTGCATATCTAACTGTTTCTCAAATGTTAGTGTTAGTTACAATAAGTGTAGTCTTAACACTAATTGGTGGTATTATCCCATCTAAGGGAGCAGCTAAACAAGACCCAGTTGAAGCTCTAAGAACTGAATAATAAAAAACTAGATATAAATCTAGTTTTTTTATTTTGTAAAACACTTTAAATAACTATTGCTTAATTATAGTTAAATAAGATAGAATTAAAGAGTAAAGGTGTGTGTGATATGGAAGAAAATAAAACTGAAAATAAGAAGAACCTAATAATACCAATAATTCTAGTGATTATATGTTTTATAGGGGGATATTTTCTAGGGACATTATATTCGAATGGCGATGTAAAAGAAAGCAATAAACCGGTTAAAGAAAATTATGATAACTATATAAATAAAGAATTATTTAATGAAAATAATTCCGATTCATTTTTAATAAAGAGTATAAAAGATGACAAAATAAGCTTTGTAGCATGGCATGGAAGAGAATACGAAAACATTCCTTTTAATGATGGTAAAGCTGTGTTTAATCCATTTGAAAATACTGAAGCAACAATTGAATTAAAAGATAATAAAATATTCGTTAAAACAAAACCAATATCAGAAGAAGCGGATGATATATCAACAAAAGATGTTTATTTTAAAGACTTGAATGCTATAACAGACCCCGGTGAAAAAGAAATCAATGTATTACTAGGTTTCCTAAACGAGAATATCAAAATATGCAAAAATTCAGAACCATCAGAGCGCAGTATACAATTACAAGACTTAAGGTATAGTTATCCTAACGACGCTGTTCAAGATTCAGAATTAGATTTTATGGAATATATTTCAGCACGTTTTTATAGTTGCTATCATGATGTTGAATATGTGGATGTTTTAGATTATGCATGGGGTGGACATCTATTAATGACTCCATCTCAATATAGCGATTATCAAAAATATTTTAATTATACACTAAAAAAATATGATGATGATATTGCAGAAGATGATTATTATAAAGATGGTGATAATATTTTTTATAAAGAAACAATACCATATTTAAACCAAGACTATTATGTCGCAGCAACCCACGGTGATGGATATGGTACTGATCTAACAAAGTCTGAAATATTATCAATCAAAAAGAATGATAACGAGTATGAAGTAGAAGTAAAAATCACAATAACTGATGAAGCTCAATCAGATATTATTAATGGAGAAATTGTCGAAATAAAGCCAGAAACAACCAGGGAATTTAAAGGAACATTCACAGCCGAATTAGTTGGAGATTACTTAAAATATTCACCATTATATTTCACAGAAATAAATTAAAAACTAGATAATAATCTAGTTTTTTTGCGTAAAGTAACATATTATTAGTTGAATATTTAGCAATAAATAAGATAAAATTAAAGAGTAAAGGTGAGTGTGATATGGAAGAAAAGAAAAATAATAAAGTTTTAGTGGGCATAATTGTTGCATTACTTATATTTATATTAGGTTTTGTACTTGGTTATTCATATTATAAAAGTAGACCATCAGATATTAAAAAGCCAAATGAAAATAAACCTGTAGAAAATAATAAATATAGTAAATACAATGCTGAATGGTCAGATAAATATGGAAAAGGTACAGTAAATATTATTAAAGTTGAAAATGATATGCTTACTTTCACATGGGAATTAAGAGGACTAGGAAGTTTTAGTGAGCCAGCAACAATTCCGTTTAAAGATGATGTTGGTATATTTTATTACAAAGCAGGTAAAGACTGTGATGACTGCGACTATACAGAACCACGTTATGGGAAAGGAATCATTATGTTAAGCGAGGGTGCAGTAGATGTTGATAACAGGATAGATGATTTTGTATCTATTGACATTAGTAATGTAGCACAAGATGAATATGAAAATAATATAAGTTTAGACATAAGTGATAAAGCAGATTTTTTTGATAAACTAAATTATAATAAATATATATATAATCAAAAATACGATAAGACAAGTAATGAGAATTATAGTAAATATGTTGGAAGAAACTGGTCAGATGAATATAACACTGAATGGTTTAATATTAGAAGTTTAGACATGGGTAGAATAGAGTTTTCTTGGAATATACTTAGAATAGGTGGATTAGATGCAGAATTACCATTTGAAAACGGTAAAGTAAATTTCTACTACAGAGTATGGAATGATCAAAATTATAACGGCGAAGAAGATGAAGGAGAAATCTATTTTAAAAAGGGTACTATAGAATTAAAAGATGATAAAGTACATATTTACTTAACCGATGTATTAGAAGAAGAATATAACAGTAATGAATCATTGATTGTTACTGATGACTTCGGAGGAAGCGTCTACTTTGATCAAACTGAATACATTTATGAAGAAAGAAATTTCCCAGAATATGCAGAATAACAAAAACTAGATTTATATCTAGTTTTTTTGTGTCAAGTAATATATTTATATTGATTAATAAATAATAAATGATGTACTATTAAAGCATAGAGAGGAATGTGTGATATGGAAGAAAAGAAAAATAATAATGTATTAATAACTATAGCCATAGCATTAATAATATTTGTTGCAGGTATTGTAATTGGGTATTTATATTATAAGAATAGTATTTCAAACAATATGAAACAGGTAGGAAGTAAAAATGATAATTCTTTAGAAAATTATAGCAAATACATAAACAAGGATTGGGCTGACGACAAATATGTTGAATGGGTTGAAATAAAAAATATAGATAATGGTCAAATTACTTTTTCGTGGACTGATTATGGAATGAATAAAGGAATAAAAAACAAAACTGGAATAAAAAACAAAACTATTCCATTTAAAGATGGAAAGGCAGTCTTTTATTACGAGGGATTTGTAGACAAAGACTACGACGGAGTTGAAAGGTCAAATGAAGAGCACTATTATCGAAAAGGAACAATAGAATTAAAAGATAACAAAATCTATATAAAGTTAGAAAGTGTAGCGAAACATGAGTTTACTAATAACAAGTCATTAGATATTAGTGCGGACTTTATACATTTAGAAAAATATAAACTAGGTGAATATATTTATGAAGAAAAGCACCCACAAACAAATGAAGACTATAGTAAATATATTAATAAAGTTTGGATTAATAAAGTTTGGAGCGGTGAAAAGGGTCTTTCAATTCCAGGTTTTATGTCTATAAGAAATATAGAAAATCATATAATAGACTTTACTATGCAAAGTATTTATTGGCCACTTCACGCAGAGATACCTTTTTATGATGGACAAGCAGTATTCTATTATAGTAATTGCAAACAGGCCGTAGACCCCCAAAATTATTACTATCGAAAAGGAACTATCAAGTTAGAAAATAACAAAGTATATTTAAATTTAGAAGAAACAACAAAAGAAGAATATGAAGATAATTTGCAACTAGAGTATACATGGCAAATAAGCCACAAAGAATCATTTGATCTAGGAAGTCGTGAATATACAGTAGAACTTGATCGAGAAGAAGGTTTAGTCAGAAGAGAGTTAATGGTTTTAGAGTATTTTTTAAATGATTACCCCACAATATGTGAATATTCTAGCGGAGGCACAACAGAGATGGGTAGTGGCAATAACAACAAACATATTAAAACTGGTGAAGATTTTTGGGAATATGCTTCAAAAGGTTTCTACTGCTGTTATCACGGTGAAAGAATTAAAGAGGTACTTGATTTTTACCAAAATGGTCATTTGGGTCATGCTGTATTCTCTTCAACACAATACGAAGATTACCAAAAGTATTTTGAATATAATATGCCTAAATATGATGACTTTATAAAAAAAGTGCCAGCTTCAGAAATATATTATGATTTAAGCCCATACCTAAATAATGGTTATTATGTTGTTCCTGTAGGAGGAGTCGGAAGAAAAACTGAAAATGTATATTTTAAGATAGAATCTTATTACAAAGATGGCGATAAATGGAAAGTTGAATTATATGCAACGTTTAATAATGGGGCAAGTTATAAAACAACATTTACAGTTGAACTAGTTGGAGATTATTTAAAATATTCACCAATGTATTTTAAAAAAGCATAAAGATTAAAAACTAGATATTAATCTAGTTTTTTTCTTTGCCTATGTTATAATATCAAAGCGAGGGAAAATATGAATGTAATATTTGTGGATATAGATGGTGCCTTAAGTTCAAATCGTTACGAGAATGATAGATTATTCATGGAAGAAAAAGCAGCTATTCTTAAAAAAATGTGTGATTTATATAATGCAAAAGTAGTTATTTCTTCTTCGCATAAGCCTTTTGCAGTTGATGACGAAGAAGAAGGAGAATCACCTCTTATATTAAAAATAAAAGACTTACTTAAAAGACATAATATTGAATTATTAGGTTTTACACCACAAATAACAGTTAAGCCCAATTTATATTCAGAGATATCTTCATGGAAAGATTTTGAGATAATATATTATCTAATGAATCACCCCGAAGTAGAACACTTTGTTATCCTAGATGATAATGATTCATATGACTTAATTTTATTAAAACAACATTTAGTTGAAGTCGGTTTTTTTGATGAACGAGGAAAATATCATGAAGGCCTGCAAGTGGGTGATATTGTAAGAGTAGGTGAAAAACTAAAATTAGATAACCCATATAGAAACCTAATAGCACAAGAAAGAGAACATCGAGTTAGAAGAAGAAAACCAAGAAAAGAATAATTCTACATTGACAAAAATTAGGCTTTATACTAAAATTAGTTGTATTGAAAGCGATGAAGAAGACACGTTTAATAATAGCGTAATAAAGAGAGTTCATGTTTGGTGCGAATTGAATATTCAACATATTATTAAATATCACTTTGGAGCCCATTTAAATGCGTTGATAACGTTATAATCATAAGAGATGAATAAATTCATGAATTAAGGTGGTACCGCGATATAATCGCCCTTAAGTTATGAATTTTTTATTTGGAGGGAAGAATATGTATAAAAAATTAAGTGAGAAATCAGTACATGAAACAGAAAAAGAAACCTTAGAAAAATGGGAAGGTATGGATTTATTAAATAAGTCTATTGAACAAGGTAAAGATTACTTTGTATTTTATGATGGACCTATTTATGCCAATGCTAAACCAGGTATTCACCATGTTTTTGCTAAAACTATTAAAGATGCATTCTGTAAATATAAGAGCATGAATGGTTATAAAGTATTAAGAAAAATCGGACTTGATACACATGGTTTGCCAATTGAAGTTAATGTAGAAAAGAAACTTGGCTTCAATGGAAAAGGTGATATTGAAAAATTCGGTATCGAAAATTTCTGTAAGGAATGTAATAAGAACACTGCTTTAAATATTGATGAAGTTAATAGAGTAACTAAAATGATGGGACAATTTATAGATTGTGAAAACCCATATGTTACATGTTCTAATGAATTCATCGAATCTGAATGGTGGATTATTAAGGAAATGTTTAAAAAAGACTTAATCTACTATGGAAACAAGATTCTATGGTATTGCCCTAGATGTGGAACAGAATTATCTTCATTTGAAGTAGCTCAAGGTTATCAAGAAGATCCAGTTAATTCAATTATCTTACCATTTAAGAAAAAAGATGAAGATGTTTATTTTCTAGTATGGACAACTACACCTTGGACTCTAATGGCTAACGTAGCATTATGTGTTAACCCAGATTTAACATATGTAAAAGTTGAATCAATGGGATATAAATTTATCCTATGTGAATCTTTATTAAGTAAAGTATTAGGTGATGAAGTAAAAGTACTTGAAACCTATAAAGGTAAAGATTTAGTTGGTGAAAAGTATGAACAATTCTTACCATTTGTAAACGTTGAAGGAAAAGCTTTTGAAGTACTTGCTGATAACTATGTTACTGATACAGATGGTACAGGTATCGTTCACATTGCTCCAGCATATGGTGCAGATGATAATAGAGTTGCTAAAGATTTTGGTATATCATTTGTTAATCCAGTTGGACCAGACGGATGTTATACTGAAGGCCCATGGAAGGGTAGATTAGTTACTGATCCTGAACTAGAAGTAGAAATAATTAAATATTTAAAAGAAAATGATAAATTATTCAAGAAAATTAAATTAACTCATGACTATCCACATTGCTGGAGATGTAAGAGTGCTTTAATTAGTTATCCAAAGCCAGCTTGGTATGTAGCTACAACTAAATATAAAGATAAAATAATTGAAGCTAATAATAAGATTAATTGGTATCCAGAGTATGTTGGTGAAAAGAGATTTGCTAACTGGTTAGACAATATGGTTGACTGGGGTATATCTCGTTCTAGATACTGGGGATGTCCTCTTCCAATTTGGACTAATAAAGAAACTGGAGAATTATATTGTGTAGGTTCTAGACAAGAATTACAAGATTTAGCTATTGAAGATGTAGATATAATGAGTCTTGAATTACATAGACCATATATTGATAATGTTCATATTAAATCCCCTGTAACAGGTGATACTCTAACTCGTGTTGAGGATGTACTAGATGTATGGTTTGACTCAGGTTCTATGCCTTATGCTCAATATCATTATCCATTTGAAAATAAAGAGTTATTTGAGAAACAATTCCCAGCAGATTTCATCGCTGAAGGTGTTGACCAAACTCGTGGATGGTTCTATGTATTACTTGTAATTTCTACAATTATAAGTGGTGAATCAAGTTTCAAAAACGTTGTTGTTAACGACATGATGCTAGATGCTCATGGAAAGAAAATGAGTAAATCATCAGGTAACATCATAGATCCAGTAGAAATCATGGAAAAATATGGTGCAGATCCTGTAAGATTCTACATGTTATCAGCATCTCCTGTATGGACACCATTAAAGTTTGATGAAGAAGGATTAAAAGAAGTACATTCAAGATTCTTTAATCCATTAAAGAATACATATAACTTCTTCTCAATGTATGCAAATATCGATAATATCGATGCTAAAGAATGTAATATTCCTGTTAAAGACAGAGATGAAATAGATAAATGGTTATTATCTAAATATAATAGCTTACTTAAATATGTAACTGAATCATATGATGAGTATGATTTAAATAAAGTTGTTAAAGCTTTAACAGAATTTGTATCTAATGACTTATCTAACTGGTACATAAGACGTAATAGAAATAGATTCTGGTCATCAATTAATGATGACTCAAAGAAGAGTGTTTATAGAACTACTTATGAAGTATTAGTAGGATTAACTAAGATGATGGCTCCAATAGTACCATTCCTATCTGAAGAAATCTACACTAACTTAACTGGTGAAGAATCAGTTCATTTAAGTGATTATCCTAAATATGATAAGAAGTTAATAGATACTAAACTAGAAGAAAAGATGGATTTAGTAAGAAACTTAATCAGTATTGGTAGAAATATCAGAGAAGTAAATAACTTAAAGGTTAGAAAACCATTATGTGAAATGCTTCTAGATGGTAGATTAAAGAAAACAATTGATAATCTAGATACATTAATTCTTGAAGAATTAAATGTTAAGAAATTAACATATGTAGATGATTTATCTAAATACATGAACTTCTTAGTTAAGCCAAATTACCGTGAAGCTGGTAAGATGTTTGGAGCAAACATTAAAGAATTTGCAAGCAAACTAGAAAACTTAACTAATGAGGAAATCATGGAATTAGAAAATGATAAGACTATCAAAGTTGAAGTTGCAGGTACATCATATGATGTAGATAAGAATATGGTAGATATTAGAATATCTGCAAAAGAAGGATTCAATGTTGAACTTGATAATAACAACTTTGTTATCTTAAATACAACACTTACTCAAGAATTAATTGATGAAGGTATTGCAAGAGAATTTGTTTCAAAGGTCCAAAATATTAGAAAGAATAATGGTTATGAAATCGAAGATAGAATAACTATTAAATACAATGGACCAGAGGAAGTAGTAAATGCTTTAAATAACTTCATGGATTATGTTAAAAATGAAACACTATGTGTAGAATTAGTAGAGTCTAATGATGCTTCTGAAGAAGTAATGCTAGATGATCTAAAGATTATGCTTAGCGTTAATAAAGTTGATTAAAAGATTATCATGTGATAATCTTTTTTTGAGGGATATATTATGGAAAAGAAGTTTTATTTACCAATCATGAGATATAATGAAGAAACCGACGAAGCATATTATTATATGAATACAAGACTAAATTATGTTAATGAAGAAGAGCGCTTTGAAGAATTAAAATATAGAAATTTATCTAATGCACTTGAGGAGTTAACATATGCAGGATTTTATTATCCATTTAATGCCTTAACTCGTGATGAAAAAGGAAATCTTTTAGTGGGTCATTGCCATACTCATGATTTTGAAGGTGTAGTTCAAGAATTATACTTTAATCCCGAATCCTTTAGTATTCCCGTTGAGGATGAAGAATATTATAGTAAGCAAGAATTAAAATATTTAAGAGAAATCCAAGCTTATTTACAATTTATAGGTTTAAAAGATGTTAGAGATTTCACTAAGAAGAATGAAGAAAAAAGACCAAGTAATACTCGTATTAAAGAAATAATTGATTGCGACTATTGTAAGTCAGAACATGCAGCAAAACTTGTATCCGGCAAGATTAAATATGATGCACAAGCTTACTTTAGATCAATGAAATTAAAGAAAACTAAATTATTAGTTAGAGATATAAATAATAAATTCTTAGGTATTGTTGAAAAGATTCCTAAAGAGATATCTTTAGATGAAATAGATAAATATGATATTGATTATAAAGGATTAGGTTTTAAAACTCTAAAAGAATATAAAGATACTATTGCTAGTGATGTAGATAGATTTAATCATGTTGGTGAAGTATATGATCCTAATAGAGCAATAGTAATTTTAAATAAATATAAAGTAGTAAAAAAGTTTAAATAAATAAAACTATTTTGTTATAATAGTTTTTGAATTGGAAGTGATTAACTTGGGTAAGATTAAAGTAATGGATGAAAATCTTGCAAATAAGATTGCAGCCGGGGAAGTAATTGAAAGATGTGCATCTGTTGTAAAAGAATTAGTAGAAAACTCAATTGATGCTAAATCAACCAATATCGAAATACACCTTCTAAGGGGCGGTATTAAAGAAATAAGAGTTATTGATAATGGTGTAGGTATGGATAGAGAAGATGCCAAAATAGCCTTCTTTAGACATGCTACAAGCAAGATTTATCATGATGATGATTTATTCTTTATTGGTACATTAGGATTTCGTGGTGAAGCATTACCATCTATAGCAAGTGTATCTGAAGTTGAACTAAGAACTTGTTCTAAAGATGTAGGAACATACATTCATATTAAAGGTGGAAAAATAGAAACTATTGAGGATTCTCAAGCAAGAATAGGTACATCTATTACAGTATCTAATTTATTCTATAATACACCAGCTAGATTAAAGTATTTAAAAACCGAAAATACTGAATTATCTCACTCAGTTAATTTTATTGAAAAATTAGTTTTTGCTTATCCAAATATATCATTCTTACTTACTAACGAAGGAAAAGAAATAGTTAAAACTAGTGGCTCAGGATCATTACTTAAAGCTATTCATGAAATATATGGAACTAATGTCTCAAGTAACATGGTAGAAATTAATGCATCAAACGATGATTTTCATATTAAAGGATATATTTGTAAGCCAAGTGTTTTAAGAAATAACCGTAATGATTGTGTTACTTTTGTAAATGAAAGATTAGTTAGAAATAACGATATTAATAGAGCTATAAATGATGCTTATTATTTATATAAACCAGTTGATAGATATCCAGTTGTGGTAATTAATATTGAGGCTGATCCAACTCTAACAGATGTTAATGTTCATCCAACAAAACAAGATGTAAGAATTAGTAAAATGGATGAATTATATGAATTAATTTATACCACGATAAAAAATACATTATATTCAACAACTTTAATACCAAAGATGGAAGTTGCAGATCAAAAAGGAAGAGACCTATATTCAGGTAATATTGCTACAATAGAAAGTGGTAATACTTATGATGAAAAAGAAGCAACTACTATAACCCAAATTGAAATGCAATTTGATGGTAACGAAGAGATTGTTAAAAATGATGATATTAAGAAATTAGACTTAGAACTAATTGGTGTTATTCATGCAACTTATATTGTTGCTGCTGATAAAGACGGAATGTATTTACTTGACCAGCATGCGGTACATGAAAGAATTAATTATGAAAAGAATATGAAAGCCTTTGCAAATAAAGAAATATATTCGACTAAATTATTAGTTCCATATGTAATTGAAATGACCCCAAGTAAATATAAACTATTTAAGGAAAGAGAAGAATCATTTACTAAACTAGGATTTAAATATGAAGAATTTGGTATTAATACCATATCTATTACAGAACATCCAACATGGTTAAATGATGGTTATAAAGATGAATTTCCAGATCTAGTAATCGACTTATTACTAGATGATAAGAAAGATTTTTCATTTGTTAAATTCCAAGAAAGTGTTATTAAAATGATGTCATGTAAGATGAGTATTAGGGCAAATGAAGTAGTATCAAAAGAAGTTTTACAATATTTAATTAAAGAATTATTTAAGTGTGATAACCCATATACATGTTGTCATGGTAGACCAACAATCATGAAATATTCTAATTATGATTTAGAAAAAATGTTTAAACGTGTTGATTAAACATTTTTTTTATTGGAAATAAATGATAAAATAATAAATGAGAGGTAAAATTATGAAATGTGACTTGGGCGACTATGAAGTAGATGTAGAAGTAATAAGAAAACAAAATAAGAATGTTTATTTTCGTATCAATGATGACTATAGTTTGTGCGTTACCTGCCCAAAGTATATGACTGATTTTGATATAAAAAGATTAATAAAAAAGAATGAAGAAGCTTTAAAGAAGATGTATAAAAGAGCATTAAAACATAAAAAAGACTCATCTAAATTTTTATATTTAGGAAAAGAATATAACATTGTGTGTGTACCAGATCTAGAAATCGTGGGCTTTAAAGATGATTGTGTTTATACAAAGGATTTAGAAGCTTTAGAGAAGTTTACTGATAGAGAATGTCTAAAGGTATTCACAGGCGAAATAAACCTTTGTAGAAAGTGTTTTAATGACTTACCAGACTTTGCTCTAAGAGTAAGAAAAATGCGTACTAGATGGGGTGTATGTAATACTAGAAGAAAGATAATAACTCTAAATAGTAAATTACTAGATTATGAACTATGGATAATTGATTACGTTATTATTCATGAAATGTGTCACTTCTATGAAGGCAATCATGGTAAGAACTTCTGGGCTCTAGTTGAACAAGCTTGTCCAAGATATAAAGAAGCTAAGAAAGCATTAAAGGTGTAATCATGGATATAACAAGTGTTAATAATGAAAGAGTTAAGTATTGGTCTAAATTAAAGATAAAAAAATTTAGAGATGAAGAAAAAAAGTTTCTTATCGAAGGTGATCATTTAGTAGATATTGCTTTAGAAAAAGGTTTAGTACTTGATTTAATTACTCTAGATAATAATTATGATTTTGAAAATAAATTTATTGTTACTGAAGAGATAATGAAGAAAATTTCTAATCAGGTGAGTATAAGTAGAGTTGCTGCAGTATGTAAATATGATTATAAAAGTGATTATGTAGGAAATGTAATCATGTTAGATAGATTACAAGATCCAGGTAACTTAGGAACAATCATTAGAAGTGCTATAGCATTTGATTTTAAAACTATTATTCTAGGGTCAGGTACAGTAGATATCTATAATGAAAAAACTATTAGAGCAAGTGAAGGTATGTTATTTAATATCAATATTGTTAAAGAAGATTTATTTACTAGTATTCCTAAGTTAAAGAAAGAAGGATATTCTGTAGTAGGTACTGATGTTAATTCAGGAACTAATTTAACTAAAGGCAAAATTGCTTTAATAATTGGTAATGAAGGTCAAGGAATGGATGAAAAACTAAAACCATTATGTGATAGTTTAGTACACATTCCTATGAATAAAGATTGTGAATCACTTAATGCTGGAGTTGCAGCAAGTATTTTAATGTACGAGGTATATCATGGATAAGATATATATTGGTACTATTACAAGTTGCCATGGTATTAAAGGTGAGCTTAAGTTAAAAACAGACTTTGAATACAAAGATAAAGTTTTAGTTAAAGGTTTTAAAATATACATAAATGGGGAAGAACATACAATAACTAGTTATAGACCCCATAACGAGATAGCGTTAATTACAATTGATGATCTATATGATATTAATTTAGTTAATGAATATCGTGGAACAAAAGTATTTATTAATAAAGAAGATTTACATTTAAAAGATGATGAAATATTAATCGAAGATTTAGAAAATTGTGAAGTATTAGATGAAGATGAAAAGGTAGTAGGCACAGTAAAATCTGTACTAGCTAATAACGCTCAAATAATATTAGATTTAGGTAATATAATGATCCCTTATGTTTCGTATTATATATTTAAGGTTGATAAGATAAATAAAAAGATATATACTACAAACTTGAAGGAGTTAATGCCATGAAAATCGATATTTTAACATTATTTCCCAATTTAATAAAAGAATATTTAAATGAGTCAATAATTAAAAGAGCAATCGATAATAACAATGTCGAAATTAATCTAATTAATTTCCGTGATTATACTCCTTTAAATAATAATCAAGTAGATGATACTATCTATGGTGGGGGTCCTGGAATGTTAATTCGTTGTGAGCCAATATTTGAGTGTTTAGACACGTTAGATACTAGTGATGCAACAGTTATATTATTAACTCCAGATGGTAAAACATATAACCAATCAATGGCAAGAGAACTTGCCTTAAAGAAACACTTGATAATCATATGTGGTCATTATGAAGGCTTTGATGAAAGAATTAGAACTTTAGTAGATCTAGAACTTTCTATTGGAGATTTTGTAATGACTGGTGGAGAGGCCGCTGCCCTTTGTGTAGTAGATTCAGTTGTTAGGTTAATACCTGGTGTAATTAATGAAGAGAGTCTAAAAGATGAATCCTTCAATAATAATTTGTTAGATTATCCAGTCTATACTAAACCTGCCGAATATCGTGGATTAAAAGTCCCAGATGTTCTAATAAGTGGGGATCATAAGAAAATAGATGAATGGAGAAAAGCTGAACAAATAAAAAGAACTGAAGAAAGAAGGCCTGATTTGCTAAAATGACATATTTATATCAAAAAGATTTAAGTTTACAAGACCTAGAAGTTGAATTAGAATTAGAAAAAGGATTTGAATTCAAACCTAAATTTGCTAATTCAATAGATGTTCAAAAAATAACAATATATGATCCAGAACTAACTGAATTTTGTATTTCTAAAAAATTCATGAACAAATATGGAAAGTTAGTATCTGCCATTATGGTATTGTTGCAAAATGATGATAGTGATGATGGAGACTTCGCTTTAGTTTTAGATGAAGTGGAAAGAGAAAGAAAAATTATTTTGTCTAAATATGCACCTTTTCTAAAGGGTAAAAAAATAGATGAATTAATTAGTATGTTAAATTATTTAGAAGTAGAATTACAAAATAGATACATTTATTTAACAAGTTATAGAAATGGTTATACTACAAATGGTAGATAACCATTTTTAATTGTTAAATATTCTTTTAATTAAGTTCTAATTTTGGTATAATTTTAATTGGTGATGCTATCATGATAATTGGTATTGATATAGATGACACAATTACAAATACTTCCGAAATGGCAAGTCAATTTCTAGATGGTTATAATGGTAGTAAATTCGAAAAATTAAACATCGAAGAATACAAAGATTTTTGTAAAAAGTATCTTTTAGAAATACAAAAAAAGATGACTATAAAAGATGGCTCAAGAGAGACAATTAATTATTTACATAGTAAAGGATATAAAATCTATTTAGTTACCCTAAGAAAAGACAATTATGGACATAATATTGAAGAAAATACCCTAAATTATTTGAAAATAAATAATATAAATTATGATAAAATATTTTTTGGAGTAAGAGACAAATGGAAAGTTTGCAAAGAAGAAAACATATCTCTAATGATAGATGATAATGATGTCATAATTAGTGAGTGTATTGCAAATTCTGTTAAATGCCTTCAATTTGGAAAAGAAGTAAATAGTTGGACTGAAGTAAGGAATTTAATCGAGGGAGGTTTGTTGGATGAGTAAAGTATTAGATAAGAAAAAACAAGAAGAAGATAGTTTTGAAGAAAGCATAAGGCCTCAGGAACTTGATGAATACGTTGGTCAAAAAGAAATAAAAGAAAACTTAGACATATTTATGAAAGCTGCAAAAATGCGTAATGAACCACTAGATCATGTTCTATTATATGGTCCTCCAGGACTAGGTAAAACAACATTAGCACATATTATAGCTAATGAAATGGGTGTTAATTTAAAAACAGCATCAGGTCCTTCAATCGAAAAATCTGGAGACCTAGCTGCTATACTTTCAACACTAGAGCCAGGTGATGTATTATTTATTGATGAAATACATCGTATGCCAAGTTATATTGAAGAAATATTATATCCTGCAATGGAAGATTTTGAATTAGATATTATCTTACAAACTGATGGAAAATCTAGAAGTATTAAAATAGATTTACCTCCATTCACTTTAGTAGGAGCAACAACAAGAGCGGGTGATCTTTCAAGCCCACTTAGAGATCGTTTTGGAATAGTTAATAAGCTTGAATATTATTCGGATGAGGAATTAGGCCAAATCGTAAAAAGAACCTCTAGAGTGCTTGAAATGCCAATAGATGATGATGCAGCAGTTGAGCTTGCCAGAAGAAGTAGAAAAACTCCAAGAATAGCAAATAGATTATTTAAAAGAGTTAGAGATTTCGCATTAGTACTAGGTGATGGAAGAATTACTCTAGATATTGCTAAAAAAGCATTAGATAAAATGAATGTTGATGCCTTTGGATTAGATAGTATTGATATTGAATATTTAAGTAGCCTAATAAATAAATTTAATGGTGGCCCAGTAGGTGTTGAAACAATAGCAACATCAATCGGGGAGGAAGTAACCACAATCGAGGATGTTATAGAGCCTTTCTTGCTTCAAGAAGGATTTATAAAAAGAACTAGATCTGGACGTGTAGCTACTCAAAAAGCCTATAAACATATTGGTTCAGAATATGTAGGTAATTTATTTGATATGTAGAGGTGATTACATGACTATATTAGATGGAAAGAAATTAAAGCAAGAGATACTTGATGAAGTTAAATCTAAAATAGAGAAAAATAATGCTAAAATGAAACTTGCCATTATCCAAGTTGGTAATAACGAAGCAAGTAATATCTATGTGGGTCAAAAGTTAAAAGCTTGTGAATATGTAGGTATTGAAGGCAATCTTTATAAATTAGATGAAAATGTTTCTCAAGAAGAATTACTTACTTTAATAGATAAATTAAATAAAGATGATGAAGTATATGGAATTATATTGCAAAGTCCAATTAGACATGATTTAGATTTTGATTACTGTAGTAATAAAATATTAGCATCTAAAGATATTGATGGTTTTACAAGAGATTCTGTATATGGAAATTATATTAATGATACTGATATATTACCTTGTACTGTAAAAGGAATTATTACTTTACTAGATAAATATGAAATAAATTTAGATGGTACAAATGTAGTAATTGTAGGACGTGGTAATATTGTTGGTAAACCATTAATGCTTGCTATGCTAAATAAGAATGCAACAGTTACTGTTGCACATTCACATACTAAGAATTTAGTAGATGTATGCAAAACTGCAGATGTTCTAATAAGTGCAGTAGGTAAAAAAGGATTAATTACAGCTGATCATGTTAAAGATGGTGCAGTTGTTATTGATGTGGGAATCACTAGAGTGGATGGTAAAATATATGGAGATGTAGACTTTGATAATGTTAAAGATAAAGTCTCTTATATAACCCCAGTTCCAGGTGGTGTAGGCCCATTAACGGTGGCATCAATAATATTACAATTATATGAAATGTATGAAAGGAGAAATATAAATGGATAAAATTTTACAAAGTGCATTAAGAAAAGAGAAAAAACGTCAACAAGAGAATATTGAACTTATAGCAAGTGAGAACTATCCTTCAAAAGATGTCTTAAAATTGCAAGGAAGTATCCTAACCAATAAGTATGCAGAAGGATATCCTGGAAAAAGATATTATGGTGGATGTGAATATGTAGATATTTTTGAAAATCAAGCAAGAGAATATTTAAAACAACTATTTGGTTGTAAATTTGCTAACGTTCAACCACATTCTGGTTCAAGTGCAAATATGGCAGTATATCGTTCTTTACTTGAAAAAGGAGATAAAGTTCTAGGAATGAACTTATCAAACGGAGGACACTTAACGCATGGACATCCAATGAGTTTCTCTGGACAAGATTACGAAATATATCAATATGATGTTGATAAAGAAACTGAAAGAATTGATTATGAAGAACTAGAAAAACTGGCTCTAGAGATTAAACCAAAAATGATAATCGCAGGAGCAAGTGCTTATTCAAGAATAATTGATTTTAAGAAATTTAGAGAGATTGCAGATAAAGTTGGTGCATATCTAATGGTAGATATGGCCCACATTGCAGGTTTAGTTGCAGCAGGCTTACATCCAAATCCAATGGAATATGCTGATGTTGTAACATCTACTACTCATAAGACTCTAAGAGGTCCTAGAGGTGGTATTATTATGACTAATGATGAAGAACTTGCTAAGAAAATTGATAAAACCGTTTTCCCAGGTATTCAAGGTGGCCCATTAATGCATGTAATTGGAGCTAAAGCTCAATGCTTTTATGAAGCATTACAACCAGAGTTTAAAGAATATCAAAAACAAGTTATCAAAAATACTCAAACTTTATCAGATACTCTAATTAAAAATGGATTTAGAATTGTATCAAACGGAACGGATAACCATTTAATACTAGTAGATGTTAAATCTGCATCAGGTATAACTGGAAAACTTGCAGAACAAGTTCTAGATAGTATTCATATTACAGTTAATAAAAATACTATTCCAAATGATACTGAAAAACCATTTATAACAAGTGGTATTAGATTAGGAAGCCCAGCAATGACAACAAGAGGATTTAAAGAAAAGGAATTCGTTCAAGTTGGTAATATCATTAGCAAAGCTTTAATGAATTATGATAATAAAAAGATATTAAAAGAATTGAGTAAAGAAGTTTTAGAGTTAACTCGTAAATTTCCACTTAATTACTAGGAGGGGTAAAAATGATAAGTATAATTGCTTCAGTAGGAAAAAATAATGAATTAGGTAAGGATGGAAAACTAATCTGGAATTTACCAGGAGATTTAAAATTTTTCAAAAAACTAACTATTAACCATGTAATAGTGATGGGAAGAAAAACATTTGAATCTATGGGTAAAGCCTTACCAAACAGATATAACATTGTTATTAGTAAAGAATTAGATAATACAATGGGTGTTGAAGTTACAGATAATTTTGAAGATATACTAGATAGATTTGAAAAAACTGAAGAAGACGTATATATTATCGGGGGAGAATCATTATACAATTACTTCTTACCATACGCATCAAAGATATATTTAACAGAAATCAATGACTCTAAAGAAGCAGATGTATATTTTCCAACATTTAACAAAGAAGAATTTAATAGGGAAGAACTAGATGAGCCAGTTGAGGAAAATGGTGTTGAATATAGACACGTGTTGTATGAGAGGAAGAAACAAAATGGAGAAGGGTAAATTAATTGTTATTGAAGGAACTGATTGCAGTGGTAAGCAAACCCAAAGTGATTTATTAATCGAAAGATTAACAAGTGATGGATTAAAAGTGGGTAAGATGCAATTTCCAGCATATGATACTCCAACAGGTAAAATAATTGGCGGCTGTTATCTAGGAAAAAAACATATATGTGAAGGTTGGTTTCCAGAAGGAGCACCAAATGTTGATCCACTAGTAGCTAGCGCATATTATGCAGCAGATAGAAGATATAACTTACCAGAATTAAATAATAGACTACTAGAAAATGATGTTGTAGTTTTAGATAGATATGCTGAATCAAACATGGCTCATCAAGGTGGTAAAATAACTGATGAACAAGCAAGAAAGCAGATGTATAAAGCTTTAGATTGGCTAGATTTTGAATATATGCAAATGCCTAGACCAGATCAGGTATATTTACTATATATGCCTTATGAGCAAGCTCTAGAATTGAAAAAACATCGAGAGGAATCTCCTGATCAACATGAAGCTGATCCAGAGCATTTAAAGAATGCTGAAAGAGCATATTTAGAACTTGCTGAAATATATGGTTTTGATGTAATCCGTTGTGTTCAAGATGGAATAATTAGACCTATTCCGGAAATAAACAATGAACTGTACGGAAAAGTTCGTAGTTTGGTGAGAAAATAATGAATATAAATGATTTTGATTATGAATTACCTCAAGAACTAATTGCTCAAACTCCTTTAAAAGTAAGAAGTGATTCTAGACTATTAGTCATGGATCGTAAAACTGGTGAATTAAAAGATGAAGTATTTCGTAACATAATCAATTATTTAAATAAAGGAGACTGCTTAGTATTAAATAATACAAGAGTAATTCCAGCTAGATTAATTGGTACTAAAGAAGTAACTAATGCCAGTATTGAATTATTACTTTTAAAGAATACAGAAGGCGATAATTGGGAATGTTTAGCTAAGCCTCAAAAGAGACTAAAAGAAGGAACAATTATTGATTTTGGAGGAATATTAAAAGCAAAAGTTCTTGAAATAAGAGATGCTGGTGTAACAGAAGTTGAATTTATCTATGATGGTATATTCATGGAAGTATTGGATAAGTTAGGTACTATGCCACTTCCTCCATATATTCATGAAAAACTTAATGATAAAGAACGTTATCAAACAGTATATGCCAAGATAAATGGTTCAGCAGCAGCACCGACAGCAGGTCTTCATTTCACAAATGAGTTACTTGAAGAAATAAAAAATAAAGGTATAGAAATAATAAATATTACACTTCACGTTGGCCTAGGTACATTTAGACCAGTTGAAGAAGACGATGTAACAAAACATGTTATGCATACTGAATTTTATATGATGGATAAACATGCTGCAGAAAGATTAAATCTTGCTAAAAAAGAAGGAAGAAGAATCATTGCGGTAGGTACAACATCAACGAGAACGCTAGAAACAGTAATGCATAAATATGGTGAATTTAAAGAATGTTCAGGAGATACAAATATCTTTATTTATCCTGGATTTGAATTTAAAGCAATAGATGGTCAAATAACAAATTTCCATCTACCAAAGAGCACCTTATTAATGTTAGTTAGTGCATTTTCAAGTAGAGATAATATTATGAATGCATATAAGCATGCAGTAGATAGTAAATATCGTTTCTTCTCATTTGGAGATGCAATGTTTATTAAGTAAGAGGGTTTTAAAATGAACGATAATTTAATTAAGAAATATAAAAAGAAAGAAAAAATATCAAAGAAATTTGAAAGATTTTTTGATAAAACATTTAAAGTAGCTGGTATAGTTCTAATGGGAAGTATACTTCTAAGATTTGCTCCAGGACTACCATTAACTGGACTTGCTACAACCGGAATAGTAGCTAGTAGTGCTGTTATATTGGCATCCGTAATTGGTGAATTTGCAAGTAGTGAGTTTAAAAATCACTTTGAAAATAAAGCATACAACCTAGAAAGTGCAAAGCCAAAAGAAGAAATCTCAAGAGAAAAAATAACAAGAAAAAATGAATTAACTAGAACTGAATCTTATGATAATTATCGTACAAGCGAAAGAGACTATGGCGAATATGAAATGTTCACCCGCAATAGGCCTGCAGTAAGGCAAAGAATGAGAAAAAAATAGATGATTTATTCATCTTTTTTTGTTGTATTTTATTTGTAATAATACTGGTAATAAGGTATAATTTAATATGGTGAAAGAATATGTATGATGTAGTAATAATTGGCGCTGGTCCAGGTGGACTTTTCGCTGCTTATGAATTAAAAGAAAAGAATAAAAAGCTAAAAATTGCTTTATTAGATAAAGGGTTTACTGCAGAAAAAAGAGTATGCCCAATGGTAAAAACAGGATGTGAATGCATGAACTGTAAGCCATGTGCGATACTTTCAGGCTTTGGTGGCGCTGGAACATTCTCAGATGGTAAACTTAATTTTATTCCTAAGTTAGGTAAATCTGACCTTTTCAAATATATGAGTAAAACAGCAGCTTACAAGCTTATTGATGATACTGAAGAAATATTTAATAAGTTTAATATGGATGCTAAAACATACCCAACTAATATGGAAGAAGCAGAAAGTATTAAAAAGAATATTGCTAAATTGGGTGCTGAACTATTAATTATCAAACAAAAACACTTGGGTTCAGACATGTTACCACAATATATTAGTGATATGACTAACTATTTAAAAAATGAAGGAATAGATATACTAGAAAGACATGATGTAACTGATATTGTTAAGAATGGTAAACACTATTCAGTTAAATTTATAAATAACGGTAAAGAAGGATCAATTGATGCAAAATATGTAATTGCATCTCCAGGTAGAACCGGAGCAAAATGGGTTCAAGAATATGCTGATGGAAATAATATTGAATATACATCTCAAAGTATTGAAATTGGTGTTAGAGTAGAATGTCGTAAAGAAATACTTGAAGATATGACAAATATTATTTATGATCCAACGATATTTATTAAAACCGATACATATGGAGATGAAATTAGAACATTCTGTACTAATCCAGGAGGCTTTGTAGCAAAGGAAAACTATGAAGGATTCATTTGTGTAAATGGTCACGCTTTAAAAGATACTAAATCAAACAATAGCAACTTTGCATTCATTACAAAGATAAACCTTACACATCCAACTACTAATACAAGAGACTATGGTGAATCAATTGCCCATATAGCATTAGTACTTGGAGCAGGTAAACCAATAGTTCAAACATTTAAGGATTTAAGAACAGGTAGACGTAGTGATTGGCATAGAATTGAAAAAGGCTTTATTGAGCCTACTCTAAAAGATTGTTGTGCTGGAGACTTAGCATTAGCATTACCACACAGAATTATTACAGATGTAATCGAAGGCTTAATTAAATTAGATAAAATAATTCCGGGTGTTGCTAACGATGAAACATTACTTTATGGCCCAGAAATAAAGTTCTTCAGTAACGAAATAAAAACTGATAAGAAATTTAAATTAGAAAACGAAAATATCTACTTTATTGGTGATGGATCAGGTAAAGCTGGTAACATTGTTACTGCTGCTGCAACAGGAATAGTTGCTGCAAGAGATATTGTTGAAAAAATATAAAACAAAATAGGGAGGTATATATGAAAAGACTTGTTCTAGTTGATGGTAATAACTTAATGTTTAGAAGTTATTATGCTACTGCATACTCAGGACCAATATTAAGAAACAGTAAAGGATTTCCAACAAATGCTTTATACGGTTTTGTATCAATGATGAATAAAATAATTCAAGAAGAAAAGCCAGAATATATTGCTGTTGCTTTTGATATGCCAAAGAACTTTCGTAAAGAAGAGTATTCATTTTATAAGGAAGGAAGAAACGCAACTCCCGAAGAATTAAAACAACAAATGCCTGTTGCAAGGCAAATACTTACATCAATGGGTATTAAGTATTTAGAACTAGAGCCTTATGAAGCAGATGATATAATTGGTACTCTTGTAGAAAGAGCCGCATCTGATAGTGAATTTGATGCAATAATTATTTCTAGCGATAAAGATTTATTACAATTAATTAATTTTGAGACAGATATCAAACTTCTTAAAAAAGAAGGCTTTGTAAGATATAATGAGAAATCATTTAAAGAGGAATGGGGAATAGACCCAATAAAAATAACTGACCTTAAAGGTCTAATGGGAGACCCATCAGATAATATTCCTGGTGTAAAAGGAATTGGTGAAAAAACCGCTCTTAAATTATTACAAGAATATGGATCTTTAGAGGGCGTATATGATAATCTTGATAAAATTAAGGGGGCAACTCACAATAAACTTGTCGAAGATAAAGAAAGTGCATTCATGAGTAAAAAGATTGCAACTATTTATAAAGAAGTTCCTCTAACAGAAAGTTTTGAAGATTTAAAATATCTGGGTAATCAAGATACTTTAAATGATCTATTCATGGATTTGGAATTTAGTTCATTCCTAAAGAAGATGGATGCTCCACTTGCATCAGAATATAAGAAATGTAGTGTTAGTGATTTAAATCTAGATGAAGATGTATCAATGTATGTTTATTTAGATTCTGAAAACTATCATTATTCTGATGTTGTTAGAGTTGCTCTAACAGATAAAAACGGAACTTATATTCTAGATTCATTTGATGGTCTAGAAGATGTTCTAAAAAACAAAAACATAATAGTATATGATTATAAAAAAGTATTAAGTAAGTTTAATGTTGAAAGTAAAATAGACTTTAGCTTGATTCTATATTTATTAAATTATCGTAAATTAGATGATATATCAGATGTTATGTCACTTGATAATATTTATGCAGTAAGTGATGAAGAATTAAGAAAAGGCAAGAATGATATTGATGCTACAATAGCATTAAAAAGCAAATATTTGTTCGATAATTATAAAATGCAATTAAATAAGCTTACTGGTACCGATTTAGAAAAATTATACTATGATATTGAACTGCCATTAGTTAATGTATTATTGGATATTGAAAACAATGGTATGAGATGTGATAGCAATATCTTAGATGAAATGGCTACAATAGTATATTCTAAAATAGATGATATATCTAAAGAAATATACAACTTAGTTGGTGAAGAATTTAATATAGCTAGTCCTGCACAATTAGGTGTAATTCTATTTGAAAAATTAGGATTACCAGGTGGTAAGAAAAACAAGATTGGTTATAAAACTGATTCCAGCACTTTAGAAAAACTAGTCGGTAAACATCCTGTTATTGAATATATCATGGAATATCGTAATATGAGTAAGTTATATAGTACTTATCTACTAGGATTAAAAGATTATATTGGCCAAGATGGAGTAATTCATCCAATATTTAAACAAACTTTAACTAGAACAGGAAGATTATCATGTACAGAGCCAAACTTACAAAATATTCCAACTAGAGATGAATTTGGTAAATTAATAAGAAAAGCTTTCTTACCCCAAAATGATTGTTTCTTATCATGTGACTACTCGCAA
>JAEEKZ010000012.1 GCA_016288635.1 Caryophanales bacterium | reverse complement strand
CTGAGCCACATGCTCCCTTTTTGAGCATATTTTAAGGACTATCGGTACATATAGTATTATCGATAATTTCCTTATTTTATGGGCATTTAGTACATTTTATTATCAGTATTATTTGTATTATAAATATTACTAATATTTTATTTTTTGTGGACAAAATGTGGACAAAGTCATCGACTAAATTCACTTTTGTTCCCATAAACATTATATATTATATTGATTAATTAATCAATTACAAAAAAACACTATTGGTTTTATCCATATAGTGTTCTACATTTCTTCTTTTTTTATTTATCTAGATATCTCCATCTATATCCACCCGCTTTTTCTCTTCTACCATTACAAACAGCCTGAATATTAACTATACCTGTTTTTTCAACTGCATCCACCAAGGTTTCATAAATATCACCAGTATCTATATTTAATACCCTTTTTTGTGTCTTTTGCTTTTGATGAATTTTACGGGAAGATGATTCTCTATCTAAATATTGCCATCTATATCCATGTGATGTCTTTGTTATACCTCTACAACACGCAACTATTCCACCTTTTTCACAATTATATTTTTCTGCTGCAACTGACACGCTTTCAAATATTTCCCCTGTGTCAATATTCTTAACTTTTATTCTCTGTTTTTTTATTCTTTTATCCATGCCACATTTTGGACATCCGCTCCCCATTCTTATTCTATTTTTTACAGAAGCTTTATAGGCGTTTCCACACTTTGGACAAAGCCAATAATATGAGTCATGTGTCTCAGCTGATATTTGACTAGGCAATATTCTTCCATTTAATGTTGGATGCCATTGAGAAGCTATTGACGGATATAAAATACTTAATGATTTATCTCTAATTAATGTGTAAAATTGTTCTTTTATTTTTATCTCATCTTTTTTGATATCTACTTTAGGATTCTTAACATGTAACATATTCAATACATCTTCTATAATAATGTTTAATTCTTTCCAATTTTGATATTCATATTTATATATTAAAGCAAATTCATCTATTATTTCTTTACAATTTTTCTCTCTAATTCTTATTAGTTTTATCCCTTTATCATGACATAATTTACTTTTAATCAAATCTCTTTTTGAACTCTTATGCCATGTTTCACCATCATACTCAATTGCAACATTACAAGATGGAATGTATATATCTAATTCTTTTCCATTTAGAATATCCCTATTTCCCGTTATTGCATCATCGAAATATTTTGAAATATAATAATATACTGCTTGCTCTGGAAATGAACTTCTTAAACGAATATTGCATCTGTTACATCCTGTATTCTGAAGAGTTCTAGCAGACAATCTAGTTTTCCATATATTACCACATACATGACATTTAAAAAAGACTACTCTTTGTGATCCATAAGATAATTCATAAGGCAAAAATCTATTTTTTTCATAATCCCAATCTTTTAACACATCTAATTTATTATTATTCTTACAATATGTTTCACAGTCATTATATCCTTTAAGAACAACTTTATTTGAGCAGACAAGACATCCTTTACTTTTTGTCTTATTTGAAGCAGATTGTATATAATGATGTCCTTTAGAACACTTCCAATAAATCTTTTTTTGAGAACTGCATGTGATATTTTTTAAATCATCAAAAGAATTCTTTTCAGTATCAATTTCTTTAATAAATTCAGGATATTCATCAAACAATTTATTTCTTCTTTTAAACACAACTCCTGAACATAACGAGCAGCCTGTTCCCTGACATCTTGTATGAACATCTTTTTTATATTTATGGCCATTAGGACATTTCCATGATACTATTTTATGACTTCCATATGGAATTTCAGAGGGTAACATTTCATTAGAATTATAATCCCATTGATCGAGTAAATACATTTTATCATTTTTTTTACAATACTCTTCTAAACTAATACTTCCCTTTTTGTGTCTCATAATGTTCCCTCTCTTTCGGAATTATTATACCAAAAACAAGAAGATATTTCTATCTTCTTACACGAAAATCAAAGGATTTATCCTTTGCACACTGTTATTGGCTCTGCCAATATCATAGTGTGTTACTATCTTGACATAAAGATAGTTTAAACGAATAAATCATCTTCTCTTTTTTTCTTACCACTTATAAACTCTTCGAACTCATCATTAAACTCATCTTCAACACTTGATGGAACTAATCCATCAGCTACTAAATGATATACAAAATCACTCATTCCATCGATGACAGATTTTAATCTCTTAATATTATAATTTAGATAAGATTCATTATATTTTAAATCATTATATTTATATTTCAGATCATTATTCTCTTTATCTAGTTTTATATTCTCTTTATGCATATTGGAATAATTATCAGTAACAGTTTTTAGATTTAAATAAGCTGTATCAAGTTTTGATTTTAAGTCTTTTACTTTCTTTGATTCATCTATAACTTTATTCATACTATCAAATGTATCTTTTCTTACCTTAACAGAATCTTTATCAAACATTACTACTTTATTTGATTTCATCTTTATTTCTAATTCTTTAATTGCTTTATCTAATGTGTCATCATCAACTTTGATTTCATTAGCTAATGCCCTAGTTAGTTTCTTGAATTCTTTGATATCAATATGCTCTCTATCACTATGTTTTATACCTCTTTCTAAGGCAAATCCCATAGTATTAAGCAATTCACAATATTGATCTTGTAATTCACTTAAATGCTCTTTATCTCTTATGTATTGCTTTTTAGATATAGTGTATCTTTCAGTATTCGTTCTTTTATCAAACTTTTTAACTAGAGGAACAACTACACAATGAACATGTGGTGTTTTTTCATCCATATGAAGAGTTGCATGTAATATTTGATTTTCTTTATAACCTAATTTTTCAGTTACAAATACCATACAAGTTTGAGCCCATCTAACTATTTCTTCTTTACTCATATCTTTAAAGAATGTATGTGTTGCTGTAAACATAAGTTCATCAGCTACTACACTTTTAGATTTATCTAGCATTTGTCTAAATGTTTTCTGTCTATCAGTTCTTTCAGTTTTCATTCTTTCTTCATGCTCTTTTCTATAATCTTTAGTTAGTTCATAAAAACCTTTAGTATATTTCATATTAAGTGGAACTAACTCAACATTATCTTTTGTTTTATTTAAATCAATATCTGGATTAGATTTATATACTTTTTTCTCTCTTTTATTGTGAGAACCTATTTGTGCTAAATCATTCATGGTATTAACAGGCTCACTTCTAAATATTGCATAATTCATATAGTATTACCTTCTTGTATTTGAAACTTGATGGCATTTTCAATAACTTCAGAATGGTTATTACTGTCAAATAATTCCACTGCATTCTTTCTATTATCTTCTAAACTTGTTATGTAATAGTTTTCAGTAGTTTCAATATTTCTGTGTCCTAATAAATTAGCTACATCTTTAATATCAATCCCATTATTTAATACCTTTGTTGCGTAAGATCCTCTCAAATCATAAAATCTACATTTTTTAATTCCTAATTCGTTATGTATTATCTTAAATGGATATTTTGTAATATCAGTTCCAACATAAGTGCCATCATCTCTAGTAAATACTAGATTAATTACTTCTTCATTTTCTTTATTTAAAACTATTCTTCTATCAATTATTTTTCCACAATTATTGTGGATATTTTCTAAATG
>JAEEKZ010000011.1 GCA_016288635.1 Caryophanales bacterium | reverse complement strand
AGTGAAAACCACAAATAATAAAGTTCCACAACTTTAAATCAAATATCAAAGAGATATATGTAATTGGGTTTCCTTTTACATTATATCACTTTTGTAGTTTTTCGACAATATTAGGTAATATTTTTAATGAAAGGAAAGTGATATATATGCCTATTTATAAATCTGATAACCCAACAAAGGATGGCAGAGCCTACTTTTTTAAGGTTTCATATAAAGATAAATTATGCAATGTTAAAAAGTATGTTAGCAAAAAATATGCTACTAAAACGGAAGCAAAAGATGCTGAACGAAAGTTTATGACTAACATAAAAGAAAAAGATAAAGTGCCAAGTAAAATGACTATTGGTGATCTATGGAAGAACTGGTATGAATATCAATATGATAAAGTAAGAATTAGTACTCGTAGGGGTTATGCTCACACCAAGAAATATGTTGAGCCATTATTCTCTGTTAAATGTTCTGATTTTAATGAATTTCATTTTGAAGAATGGAAGAAGCTTATCAATAAAAGTAACCTTAATTATATATCTAAAAACGATAAATTAAAGGTTCTTCGTGCATGTCTTAATTATGGTGTTAAGCATTATCAGTTAACTGGTCTTTTAAGAACCATGTCTATGATGACTAAATTTGAGAATCCTGGAGAATTAAAAAAGGAGCAACTTGTATATACTCCTGATGAATTCAATAAGTTCTTAGATGCTGAAGATGATCCAAGATACAGAATACTTTGGCTTACACTTTATTATTGTGGACTCCGTATAGGCGAAGCTAGAGGATTACAGTGGAAGGACATTAATTGGGAAACTAAGACATTATGGGTTAATAAGCAAATCCAGTCAATTGATAATTTTGGTAGTAATTGGTTCTTTTGTGATCTAAAAACGAGAACAAGTAATAGGAAACTATCTATGTGTGATGCACTATATAATGAATTAAAAGCATATTATGATAGAGCTAGTCAGTATACTAATTTCAATGATGAGTTTTTCTGCTTTGGTAAGGATTTCGGAGTAGTACCACTTGTATATGCTAATGCTAGACTTAGAAAGAATGCAATCGCTAAAAAGGCTAATGTTAAGCAAATAAGATTACACGATTTTAGACATTCATGTGCCTCATTACTAATTCATTCTGGAGCTCCAATAACTATGGTTTCAAAGTATATGGGACATGCAAGTCTTACAGAAACTATGAATACTTATGCTCACATGTTAGGCACTGATTTGCAAGGTATTTCTGAATTAATTAATAAAATTAATGAAGAAAAATAAAAAAGGTATCTAAAAGGTATCTAAAACCTGTTTTTTACAAAAAATTGAATTTTTGAAGAAATTAAAAAACCCTCGCAAAGCCTTTATTTACGGGGGTTTATAGACTATCTACCACAACAATTTTTATATTTCTTACCACTGCCACATGGACAAGGGTCATTTCTACCTATTTTTAGACTCTTCTTAACTGGTTTTTGCTTAACAGCTTCTTTTCCATCGTTAGCATTTCCTTTTAATGTTTGTTTTCTTTCAACATTTTGTCTAACTTCAGCCTTTAGTAGGAATGTTGCTATATCTTTATCAATTCTATCTAATAATTTATCAAATAGTTCATATCCTTCAGTTGTATATGCTTGAATTGGATTAACTTGTCCATATCCACGAAGACCAATACCTTCCTTTAGGTGTTCCATCTCACTCATATGATCTACCCAACATGTATCTATTACACGAAGAGATATAGCTTTTTCGAATTCTGTCATTAATTCATCATTAACCATCTTTTTGCTGTAGTCTTTTTGAATTAATTCATAAATATGTTCAATGATTTCATCATCTTTTTTATCTTCAATATCAGCTAATTTTAAACTGTTGTTTTTAACAAAGTTAGTATTTACATAATCTACTATTTCTTCTTTATCTTTCTTTGTTAAATATCCTTCTGGGGCAATATGACTTTCAATTAATGCTGTAATAGTATTTTTGAAAGATTTTTGTATTCTATCGTGAATATTATCTTGATCAAGAATTTCATTTCTTCTTTCATAGATAATTTCTCTTTGTTCATTTAAGACGTTATCATAATCAAGTAAGCTTTTACGGATATCATAGTTATTTCCTTCAACTCTCTTTTGAGCTGATTCAATACTCTTTGTTAATCTTCTTGATCTTATCGCTTGGTCTTCTTCAAGTCCTAGTCTTAATAATGCTGTTTTAGCACTTTCTAGACCGAATCTCTTGATTAGGTCATCCTCAAATGATACGAAGAATTGGCTTGATCCTGGGTCTCCTTGACGTCCAGCACGACCACGTAACTGGTTATCAATACGTCTTGCTTCATGACGTTCAGTACCTACAACACATAGTCCGCCAAGTTCTTTTACACCTTCGCCAAGTTTAATATCTGTTCCACGTCCTGCCATGTTAGTTGCAAGAGTGATAGCACCTTTTTCACCAGCTTTAGCAATGATTTCAGCTTCTCTTTCATGATTCTTTGCATTTAAGATTTCATGCTTTAATCCTGCTTTTTTAAGTAATGAACTTAAGTATTCGTTTGTTTCTACAGAAATAGTACCAACTAGAATAGGTTGGCCTGTTTCATGAACCTTAGCTATATAATTAATAATTGCTTTATATTTACCCTTTGCTGTTGGATAAACTAAATCTGGATGATCAATTCTTATTACTTCTCTATTTGTAGGTATTTCAATAACATACATATTATAGATTGCTCTAAATTCTTCAGATTCAGTCTTTGCTGTACCTGTCATACCTGCTAGTTTATTGTACATTCTAAATAAGTTTTGGAATGTAATTGTTGCCATTGTCTTTGTTTCGGTATTAATTGTAACGCCTTCTTTAGCTTCAATAGCTTGGTGTAATCCTTCAGAGAATTGTCTACCATGCATTAATCTACCTGTAAATTGGTCTACAATTATTACTTCGCCATTTTCCACTACGTAATCAACATCTTTTTTGAATCCATAGTTAGCTTTTAAAGCTTGATTTAAATGGTGTACAAATACTGTATTTTCAAGATCATATAGATTTTTAATATTACAAATAGCTTCTATCTTCTTAGAACCATTCTCTGTTAGAGACACATTTCTAGTTTTAACATCTATTGTGTAGTCTTCTTCCTCTTTTAATCTTTTTGCAGCTCTATCTGCATCAATATATAAATCATTTGAATTAAATTTTCCACCTGAAATAATTAGTGGAGTTCTTGCTTCATCGATTAAAATTGAGTCAACCTCATCGATGATACAGAAGTTTAATGGTCTTTGAGTTCTATCCTCTTTTCTAATTACCATATTATCTCTTAGGTAATCGAAACCAATTTCATTATTTGTTGAATATGTAATATCACAATTATATGCTTCTTGTTTTTGTTGAGGGCTTAACTCTCTTAAGTTAATACCAACAGTTACGCCTAATAAGTCGTATGCTGGCTTCATCCAGTTAGCATTACGATCTGATAAGTATTCGTTTGTTGTTACAACATGAACGCCTTTACCTGTTAAAGCATTTAAATAAGCTGGTAATACAGTTGTTAAAGTTTTACCTTCACCTGTTTTCATTTCAGCGATATTACCATAATGAATAGCTAAACCACCAATTACTTGTACTTTAAATGGTTTTTCCCCAATAGTACGATATGCAGCCTCTCTTGCAAGTGCAAAAGCGGGAACAACTATTTCCTCAATATCTCCACCTTCAGCTAGAAATTTCTTCCATTCTTCGGTTTTTGCTTTAAATTCTTTATCTTTAAGTTTGCTCATCTCATCTTCTAAAGCGATGATTTGATCAGCAATTCCTTCGAACCTTTTTAATTCTTTATACTCTGAGTCAAATAATTTTCTTAAGAAACCCATCCGTTATCACCTCAGCGTATATTATATCAAAAAAAAATAGAAGATTAAACTCCTATTTTGTATTTATTATACCGAATTTTCCGTCTTTTCTTGCGTATATTACTGAAATACATTTTTCGTCTGTATTCTCAAATACGAAGAAATCATGGTCAAGAAGTTTTAATTGTAAAACGGCTTCTTCTTCACTCATCGGCTTCATAACTAATTTTTTTCTTTTAACGATTTCTTGTCCTTCATCGTCATCTGTAGGTGCTTCAAAATCGAAGTTCATTTCAAATGATTGATTTTGTTTATACCTATTTTTTAATTTCGATTTATTCTTTGTAATTTGTCTTTCTAACTTATCAAGAACCAAATCTGTTGCGGCATAGAAATCTTCATCAGATTGCTCCGCTCTTAAAGTAAATCTGGATGTTGGTACTGTAACCTCGATAGTATTCTCTAGGTTCTTTACCCTAATCTTAACGTTACATTTTATTTCATCTGGATTATCAAAGTATCTGTCAAGTCTATGTAACTTGTCTAATACATAATCCTTCATAGATTGTGTAACATCAATCTTTTCTCCACGAATAACCGTGTTCATATATTATCACCCATCTTCATTTTACTATTTTTTAGATAAAAAGTCCATTGATTAATTATTTTTTTCTTCTCTTGATGTTAAGAAATATATTACAAATCCGGCAAGCGCAATGAATATAATGCATCCTGCAATTATAAGTACGATTGGCGCACTTGTTTTTTCAATTTCAGGTTCTTCTACAACCTCAATTGGTTTTTCTTCATTCTTTTTATCATCTGTTTTTGATGGTTTATTTTGTTTTTTTGTTCCTGTTGTCTTGTTAGTAGTTGTTGTTACTTCTTCTTCAGTTTGATCTTCTTCCTCAGTAACTACTGCTTCTGGTTCAGTTGTTTCTTCTTCCTCTTCACCAATTTCGCCTACTCCTAATTCTTCCCAGTTAGCTTTGTATGTTTTATTTCCAGTTGTTCCTTTTGGAATTGTTACATCAAGAACTGGTTCAGTAGAGTCTTCTGAAGTCCATCCAGTAAATTCATAGCCTTCTTTTTCTGGAGTAACTAATTTTATATCATCTGATTCAACAGTATATTTTGTTGGATTGCCTGTTGTATCATTTTCAATTCCTTCATAAGTAATTGTATATTCTTCAATATCATAGTTTCCAATCAATGATATTTTTCCATTTTCATCAACTTTAGTAAATCCTTTAAATGTATATCCTGGATTTTCTGGAGTTGATAACTTAGTTTTATCATTAATTGTAATTGTTTCACATTCATCTTTTGATTTGCATACATTGATTGTGTCACCATATTTTAATGAGATTTCTTCATTTTGTCCTGATTCATAATCTTTGTAAGTAATTGTATATGTTTTAATTTTCCAATTAGCTGTAACTTCTTTATCACCAGTTGATCCTTGTTCAATTGTTATTGTTTCTAACAATTCTTCTGAATCCGCTGTAGTCCATCCAGTAAAGATATATCCTTCTCTTGATGGAGCTGTTAATGAGAATGTTGCAGTTTCAATTGTGTATGTTGTTGGATTACTATTATTAGCATTATCCATATTATTGTAGATAATTTTGAAATCAACTAATTCAAATTTTGGAGTAAATACTAGTTGTCCTTCTTCGTTAGTTGTTTTTTCATATCCAATGAATACATAGTACTCTCTTGATAAATCTTCAATTTCAATATTATCATTAACAATAATCTGATTAATGTCTAATTCGTTTTCTGCATAAACATTAATTATTGTATTATGAGCTAATTCAATTGTCTTCTTAGCTTTTGTTGTTGCATCTTTATATTCTACTGTACGAGTAATAGCACTATTATCTTTCTTTAGTAATACTTTGAAAGATAGATTACCATATGTTACTTCAATAGCATTTGCATCATATGTATCTTTAATATATTCAGCTTTAGTTTTTCCTGATGGAACTTCTAAAGTCATATCATCAAAGTTATATGATGATACTGATGCAACTGATGCAGTTAGTTTTGATAAACTAATATTTTTATAAATTTCAGTTAATCTTGTTGTAAATGCACTTACCAATTCATCTGAAGTAGTAATATCATGCAATACTCCTTCTTCATCATAGTAGTTTTCAGGAATAACAAATGTCATTTGTTCCTCCACTACGATGTTAGTATATCCAACTAGGATAGTTTCTCCGGAAGTACGATAATAAATTTCTAATCTTCCTGATACAAGGTTATATGCGTCTTTTTGTGTAACGCTAGTTTTTGTAAATAAATAATCTATATTTTTATTTTTATCTCTTAATGAATCAAAGTCTTCTGAATAATCAATTATTTCATTATATGATCCATTTGAAGTCATAAGACTATTTAAGAAATCAAATTCTCTTTCGCCCACTACTA
This sequence comes from Caryophanales bacterium, assembly GCA_016288635.1. GTDB lineage: Bacteria > Bacillota_I > Bacilli_A > RF39 > UBA660 > JAEEKZ01. Next base: position 15,474 of record JAEEKZ010000011.1, on the reverse strand, counting down.
AGAAATGATTATTTGCTTCTAATTCACTCTTAATAGTAGCAACCTCGTTTGCTTGTTCTTCTGTTAATTCAGCATAAACGATTTCAACTTGATGAGTTTCTACAATTGGAGCAGTCGCTCTTGTAGATTCTTCAACTGGTTTTGTAGTTTCCTCAGTTGTCTCTTCAGCAGGAGTCTCTTCAACTGGTTCTTCAGCAACTGTTTGAGTTAATGTTGCTGTACATTTTGTTGAATCAGCTAGACAAGCTGCTACATTAAAATCTAATGTATAAGTTTCATCAAGATTTGCTTTTAATAAATCTTTTATTTCATTGTTGATAATTTGTGAATAAAGATTTATTTCTTCTTCAGTTAATGTTGCTTCTGATTCCTTATAAATTGTTGTAGCGAACTTTCCTTCTGGGAATAGTTTATTAAACGCCTCGCTGAATTCTGCTTCTTCAGCGTATACATTTGTCATACCAAATATCATGGTAATGATTAAAGTTAAGATTATTCTTTTTACATTTTTCATTTTACAAAACTCCCTGTGACTATTTATTATAATTTGTTTTTTTGAATTTGCAATACCAATTTTAATTCAAGAATGAAATCTCGTTGATAATTTGTTGGTATATGTCATATTCTTTATATTCATTAGATGTGATAAATTCCTCACTGTCTATCTTGCATTGCATAAGTATCTTGATGTTTTCTCTTATATCACCAATTTTGAATACCATATCTCCACTTTGAACTGTTCCGAATAAATCTCCTTCTCTACGCATTTCAAAGTCTTTTTCAGTAATATAGAATCCATCATTGCTTTCTTCCATAACTTTAAGTCTTTGATTGTCTTTATTAGATACCAATAAACAATAGCTTTGTAGATCGTTTCTACCCACTCTACCTCTTAACTGATGTAGTGTAGCTAGGCCAAATCTTTCAGCATTATATATCATCATTATGGTTGAATTAGGTATATCTATTCCCACTTCAATTACTGTTGTAGATATTAATATTTGAATCTTGTTGTTTAAGAATTCATTCATAATAATATCTTTTTCTTCTTGTTTTAACTTGCCATGAATTATGCCTATTGTATAGTTAGGAAACTCTTTATCTAATACTCCTTTTAATTCATTAACACTGGTTAATTCACTTTCCGGATTATCTATTAAAGGTGATACAACAAATACTTGATGATCATTATTTAATTCTTCTTGTATTATGTTATATGCATATTTTATATCTTTTTCTTTTACTACTTTTGTTATTATTTCTTTTCTTCCTTTAGGTTTAGTTTTTATAATTGAAATATCCGTATCTCCATAGATAGTTAGAGCATAAGTTCTAGGTATTGGTGTAGCAGATAAATATAGTACATCTGGCCTAGTTCCTTTGTTCTCTAAATTATTTCTTTGGAGTACTCCAAATCTATGTTGTTCATCTGTTATAACTAAACCTAAGTTATCAAATGTTACCTCTTCACTTATTAAAGCATGTGTACCAATTACTAAGTCTATATCATGATTTTTTAATCTGTCATAGATATTGTTTTTCTCTTTTTTAGTCATATGTCCTGTTAATAATTCTATGTTCATTTTAGTGCCTTTAAATAGCTTTGTAAGAGACTTATAATGCTGGATGGCTAATATTTCAGTTGGGGCCATAAAAGCCGTTTGATGTTTAGATAAATAGTTTAAATAAATGGCATATGCTGCTACAACTGTTTTACCTGATCCAACATCTCCAAGAACTAGTCTATTCATTCTTGTTTCACTAGACATATCATCATATATTTCTTTGCATGCTTTTAGCTGGTCTTCTGTCATTGTAAATGGTAATAAATCAAAGTATTTTGATGAAGTTTTTTCATCTAATTTTCTTTGTATTCCATTTGCTTTTTTCTCTTTAATTTTTAAGTAATTTACTTTAAACATAAACTTAAAGAATTCTTCATATATTAACTTTAATTTAGCTTGTTTTACATCATTAATTGTTTGTGGTTTATGTATCTTATTTAAGGCTTCTTTTTTGTCAATTAATTTATATTTTTTATTAATAGAGTCTGGTATATAATCTATTACTTCGATAGGCATAGATAAAGCACTTGATATTAATTTTCGCATTAAGTTTTCTGTTACACCTTCAGTTAAATGATATATGGGTTCAATAGTGTTATTTTTCTTATCAAAAAAGATATTTGAGGCTAAAAAAGTATTCTTTAATTTATCATATTTTCCATATAAAACTACTGTATCATTTAACTTTAAAGTTTGTTTTAAAAATGGTCTATTAAAGATATTAACATGGATAAAATCATCGCCAATTGAGGCATCAAAACTAAGTTTGGAAAAGTTTCTTCTAATCATAACAGATTTTGGATATGTTACTATTTCACACTCAATATATCCATATTCTTTTATGGTATCATTTAGAGTTCCAAAGCGAATAATATCATATCTAAATGGATAATCTTCCACTAGATCATTGACATTATATATGTTCAAATTATTAAGCAAACTCACTGTTTTCTTGCCTACACCTTTTATAATTTCTAGTTCCATATTGACCTCGATAAATACATATTATAATTTTTTAAATTTTTTGTCAAAAATTGTTGACAAACGATAAATTATCGATTAGGATATGAATCACCAATTCACTTAAAGAAGGCGAATTGGTGCTAGTATCACACTAGTCAACCCCTTTTTATTCTTTTTGAGGCCGCAGAAATGCGGCTTCGTTTTTTTTGCATTTTTTTATGCAATATGATAGATTAAAATAGTGATAATATATGGGTATTTATGGTTATAAATCGTTCGATCGATACGGCAAAAATATTAACGGTGCATTATTTGAGACTGGCATTGCATATACAGTGCCCAGCAAAGCAAAATTTGGCAAAAAAGGAAATGGTTTTCACTTTGCTTTAAGGTTAGAAGACACTTTATTAAAGGAAGGCGTTAATCAACGTATAGATGATTACATTATTGCTTATGTTTTTGGTGATGGAGATATTGCTCAAGGAGAAGCTGAACAAGGATCATTTAAAGATTTATACGCTGCAACTAAATTAACAATTATTAAATTTATGACAAGAGAAGAAATAATTCAATATGCACTTAAATTGCCTCAAAATAGAATGGTTAGATTTGTAACATATTTTAGATTAAATCCAGATGAAATTTCTCTTTTTAGAGGTAAGCATGAACGCGTTGATATAGCACTAGATTATTATCAGCTGGGAATTAAAAATGCATTTGAAAGAATAAGAAAAAGACCACTTAATTAGTGGTCTTTTTAACTTGCAATTAATTCCTCAGGATCTTCCATTATTTCAGCTTCTTTTTTCTCAATTACTGGTCTAAATGGAATACTTTGCTCTCTAATACTTTGTTTTATAAACATTGTAACAGCAGCAGTTGTATTTAATCCTAATTCTTTAAATAATATATCTGCTTGTTTTTTTAAATTCTTGTCGATTCTAATGCTCATATTTATAGTTTTATCTTTCATATTTATCCCCCGGTGATATGTATTATACTCAAAATATGTGCATTGTCAATGCATATTACTGCTTTTTCTCGCTATAGAATTGATAACGTTTTTTGGCTTGTTCTTTTTGCTCTGTTAATAATTTGTCAGCAAGTTCTTTATCTTTAATCTTTAATGCGTTAAATCTAACTTCTCCATCTAAGAATTCTTCATATTTATCAAAATTTGGTTCTTTAGAATCAACATATAATTTATCTTCATCTGGATTGTAGCGCATTAACATTGTGTATCCACATTCAACTGCTAGTTTTTCTTCATTAATTGAGCATCCCATACCTGCTTTAATTCCTTGTTCAATGCATGGACAGTAAGCTATTACTAGAGATGGGCCATCATGTTCTTCTGCTTCTTTAAATGTCTTTATTGCTTGAAACATGTTAGCTCCTAGAGATATTGACCCAACATAGCAGTTTGGAATTCCCATAGCTATTCTAAATAAATCTTTTTTGCTTGTTCTTTTACCCATATTGGCAAATTCAGCAATAGCACCCATATTAGTTGATTTAGATGCTTGTCCACCTGTATTGGAATAAACTTCTGTATCAAGTACTAATACTCTTATTTTTTCATTTGAATGTAATATATGATCTAATCCGCCATAGCCTATATCATATGCCCATCCATCTCCGCCAAGAGCCCATACGCTGTTAGCTGGTATATATTTAAGTAAATCTTTTAATTCGTTTGGTATAGTTTTATCCTCTAGTTCCTGTTGAACTTTTAGAGTTATATCATAGTCTTCTTTATTATTTAACCATGTTTCATATAATTCTTTTATTTCAGGATCTACGATATCAATAGATTGATGCATTACTTCTTCAATGCGTTTTCTTTCATTATTTAATGATATTTTCATTCCTAATGCGAATTCTGCATTATCTTCAAACAAAGAGTTAGCCCATGGAATTGAATATGGTGTTGAAGGTGTACTTCCTCCATAGATAGATGAACATCCTGTTGCATTAGCTATAAATAGTTTTTTACCTACAACTTGAGTTAATAACTTAACATATGGAGTTTCTCCACATCCTGCGCATGCGCCTGAGAATTCAAAGCATGGTTTAACTAATTGGCTTCCCTTGATAGTATACTTATCAAATTCCATTGGATTTTCATAATTTTCAAAGTATTCTTTAACATCTGGTTCAGTTTTAACATTGTGTTGCATTGTCAATGCTTTTGCATTCATCTTACCTGGGCAGACATTAACGCATGCTCCACAGCTAGTACAGTCTTCACATGATATTTTTACTGTGAAATTCTTGTCAGTTTTTCCTAACACTGGTATTCCATCTTTTTTATCGTCAATAAATGTTCTTATTGCTGCATGAGGACATACCATACTACACATTCCACATTGAATACAGTTTTCTTTATTCCATACTGGAGCTTGTGTAGATGTCCCCCTCTTTTCGTATTTTGTTAAATCTCCTTCGATCGCCCCATCTTTTAATGGTAATAAGTCACTAACCTTTAACTTATTGCCTTTTCTATTATTTATTATTTCAAAAATGTTCTTTTCTGGTTTAAATTCTTTTGTTGAACTCTTAAGTTCTAAGTCCTTAATGTTATTAATAGTTTCATCAATAGCATTTATATTGCTATTAACAACATTTTCTCCTTTTGTTTTAAATTGAATCCTAACGTTTTCTTTTAATTGATCTAAACTATCATTTAATCCTAATAAATGTAGGATTGCTGCTTCCATAATCTTGCTGATTTTACCTTTTATGTTATTGTCCTCTGCAATTTTGTCAGCATCAATAAATTTTACACTTATTTTCTTTTCAATTAATTTGTCAATTTCTGTATTTGGAATTGAATTAATTAATTCTTCATCTTTCTTATTAGTGTTAATTAATAGGATTCCTTTGTTCTTTAATGAATCTACCATTTCATATTTATCAAAATAATTTAACTTGGTAACAACTGTTATCTCTGATGATTTTACATAAAATGGTTCATTTATTGGCGATTCAGCATATCTTAAATTAGATACTGTTACTCCGCCACTCTTTTTAGAGTCATATTCAAAGTATCCTTGAACAAACATATCCATTTTTTTATTAATCAACTTCATTAAGTCTTTTGATGCACTAACCATTCCATCAGAACCAAATCCATATATTTTAATAGCGTGTGCCTGTTCTTCAATTTTAATATCTATTGGTTCTATACTTAAATTAGTAATGTCGTCTTCAATACCTAGAGTAAATCTTTCTTTATGCTCATTTTCAAGCATATGATATACTGCTGCGATATCATTTGGTGTTACTTCTTTGCTTGATAAGCCATATCTTCCACCCATAACTTTAATGTGTTTTCCATGTAAAGCTGCAACTATATCAAGATATAATGGTTCTCCAATAGATCCTGATTCTTTAGTTCTATCTAGTACTGCAATATTCTTAACAGATTTAGGTAACACATCTAATAGGTATTTAACACTAAATGGTCTATATAAATGAACTTCAATTAAACCATATTTCTTATTACCTTGGTTTAATCTCTTAATAGTCATTTTAATTGTGTCACAAACACTTCCCATAGCTACGATGATATTTTCAGCATTTTCATCACCATAGTAATTAAATGGTTTATATTTTGTCCCCATGATATCATTAATCTTTTGCATATATTCATTAACGATATCTGGCATTTTTTCATAATCTAAGTTTCTTGATTCTAAGCCCTGGAAATATATATCTTCATTTTGTGCCATACCGAATTGCTTTTTTACTCCTGGGTATAACATTCTATCTTTAAATTCTCTTATCTTATCGTGATTAATAAGTTGTAATACATCTACTTCTGGTAATTCTTTGATTGTGTTTAATTCGTGTGATGTTCTAAATCCATCAAAGAAGTGAACAAACGGAAGTGATCCTTCAATCGCAGATAAATGAGCTACTGCAGCTAGATTTTGCGCATCATATACATTTGTTGATGCAAGCATGCAAAATCCAGTTTGTCTTACTGCATAGATATCTTGGTGATCACCAAAAATTGATAAACTATGCGTAGCCAAACTTCTTGCAGCAACATGAAATACTGCCGGTAACATTTCTCCGGCCATTTTGTACATATTTGGTATCATTAATAATAAACCTTGGCTAGCTGTAAATGTTGTCCCTAGAGATCCAGTTAATAAAGCTCCATGAAGTGCTCCTGCTGCACCAGATTCTGATTCCATTTCAATTACTCTTGGTTTTGTATTAAATAAATTTAATTTATCTGTTGTTGTTAATGCATCAATATTTGATGCCATTGGTGATGATGGCGTAATAGGATAAATTGCACATACTTCACTAAATAGGTATGCTATATCACTACACGCTTTATTTCCATCTACTATCTTCATTGATATCACTTTCCTCACAAGTTTAATTTTATCATTTTTGAGTACAAAATAAAAGAGAAACGAGTGTTTCGCTTCTCTTTGCTTTTACCAAAAAATGTGTTTTATTTCTTCTGCTCTTTGTTTAAATAAAAGAGCTACAGTTAATTGTAATACTGAGTCAATTACTGTGAATGCGCCAATGAATTGGCATACTGATAATCTGGCAAATGGTGCAAACATGTCAATGATTCCTATTATTACCAATAATAATCCTAATGCAATTAAAACAGACCATGCTGCATCTCTAGCGACCTTCAACCAAATACCATAATTTGCAGCTAACACTCCATTTAGTATTGTTCCTACCCCAAGGAAGAATGCTGGGGTTCCAACTTGATTATATGGTAGCAATATCAATAATAGGCCTGTTCCAATTAACCCAAATCCCATGAACATATTTAATAGAAATATCTTTGCTCCATCTCTATTCTTAAATTTATACAAAGCTATTAAGCCCTCTAAAACAAATGTGGCACCCGCTAAGATACCAGCAAGTTTTATTCTATCATCAGGCAACATAAAAGCTATTATTCCCATGATTGAACCAGCAAGGGCTACAAGCATTGAAAATAATACCATATTGTCATATTTGACTTCAACTACTGAACTTGTCTGTCTTTCAAACACCACAATCACCTAGCATAATTATACTTGTTTATATCTTTTTTTTCAATAAAAAAAGTATAGACAAAATCTATACTTTTTAATAGTTCAAATTAATTATTTAACAATTTTTGAAACTACACCAGAACCAACAGTTTTTCCACCTTCACGGATAGAGAACTTAGTTCCTTCTTCAAGAGCAACTGGAGCTATTAATTCAACAGTCATTTCTACGTTATCACCAGGCATAACCATTTCTACACCTGCAGGTAATTCAACAACACCTGTAACGTCAGTTGTTCTAAAGAAGAATTGTGGTCTGTAACCATTGAAGAATGGTGTATGTCTTCCACCTTCATCTTTAGTTAATACGTATACGCTTCCAGTGAATTTAGTATGTGGAGTAACAGTTCCAGGTTTAGCTAAAACTTGTCCCTTTTCTACTTCATCTCTAGAGATACCACGTAATAAGATACCAGCGTTATCACCAGCTTGAGCTTCGTCTAATGATTTTCTGAACATTTCAATACCTGTAGCAACAGTTTTCTTAGTGTCCTTTAATCCAACGATTTCAACTTCTTCATTGATCTTTAATGTACCACGTTCAACACGTCCTGTAACAACAGTTCCACGTCCTGAAATTGTGAATACGTCTTCAATACTCATTAAGAATGGTTTATCATTGTCATGAACTGGAGCGTCGATATAAGAATCAACAGCATCAAGTAAATCATGAATAGCTTTAACGCTATCAGGATCACCTTCAAGAGCCTTAAGAGCAGATCCTCTAATAACTGGACAATCTCTGTCAAAACCATATTCAGCTAATAAATCTCTGATTTCTTCTTCAACTAAATCAAGAAGTTCAGGATCATCAACTTGGTCACATTTGTTAATGAATACAACAATTTTAGGAACACCAACTTGACGAGATAGTAAGATATGCTCTCTTGTTTGAGGCATAGGTCCATCTGTAGCTGATACAACTAAGATTGCTCCATCCATTTGAGCAGCACCTGTGATCATGTTTTTAACATAGTCAGCATGGCCTGGGCAGTCAACGTGAGCATAGTGACGTTTAGCAGTCTCATACTCTACGTGAGCAGTATTAATTGTAATACCTCTTTCTCTTTCTTCTGGTGCTTTGTCGATATCTTCATAAGCAACAAATTTACCAAATTCTTTTGTAATTGCAGCAGTTAATGTTGTTTTACCATGGTCAACGTGTCCAATAGTACCAATATTAACATGCTCTTTTGAACGATCAAATTTTTCTCTTGCCATATAATATTTCCTCCTTCTTTTACTACTATTATATTTTATCTAATACCTGAGTATTTTTCAAGTATTATTAGCCATTAATTTGCACTATTTCTCTTAATAATTTCTTCAGAAATAGATTTTGGAACTTCTTCGTAATGATCAAGTGACATTGTGAAGTTTCCACGTCCTTGTGTGTTAGAACGCAATGATGTTGCGTATCCAAACATTTCTGCTAATGGAACCATTGCATGAATAGCAAGTACGTTACCACGAGCTTCTTGTCCAAGAGGTTTTCCACGACGAGATGTTAGGTCTCCCATAACATTTCCCATGTATTCATCTGGAACAACTACTTCAACATTCATAATTGGTTCAAGTAGTACTGGTTTACATTTCTTAGCTGCTTCTTTTAAAGCAAATGATGCAGCAATTTTGAATGCCATTTCTGATGAGTCTACATCATGGTAAGATCCATCAAATAATGTGGCTTTAACGTCTACTACTGGATAACCAGCAATCATACCGCCAGCCATTGCTTCTTGTAAACCTTTATCAGTTACTGGTATATATTCACGAGGAACTACACCACCAACGATAGCATCAACGAATTCATATCCTTTTTCAGGATTTGGTTCAAATTTAACCCAAACATGTCCGTATTGTCCACGTCCACCTGATTGTTTAATATATTTACCTTCACAATCAGCAGCTTGAGTAATTGTTTCTCTGTAAGCAACTTGTGGTCTACCAACATTTGCTTCAACGTTAAATTCACGTTTCATACGGTCTACCATAATGTCTAGGTGTAACTCACCCATACCAGAGATAACAACTTGTCCTGTTTCAACATCAGTTTTATATCTGAATGTTGGATCTTCTTCTGCTAGTTTTTGTAATGCAATTGCCATTTTTTCTTGGTCAGCTTTTGACTTAGGTTCAATTGCTTCATCAATAACTGGTAGAGGGAATTCCATACCATTCATAACTACTGGTGATTTTTCATCACATAATGTATCAGCAGTTGTTGTTGATTTTAAACCTACAGCAGCAGCAATTTCACCACAGTATACATCAGTGATTTCTTTACGGTGATTTGCATGCATTTGTAGAATTCTTCCAACTCTTTCTTTTTCTTTCTTGCCTGTAGCATTTGTACATAGTACATATGAACCACTTTGAAGTTTTCCAGCGTATACTCTGAAGAACGCTAATCTTCCAACGAATGGGTCTGCCATAATTTTGAATGCCATTGCAGTGAATGGTTCAGAATCTGATGGATGACGTAATACTACATTACCATCTTTGTCAGTACATTCAATTGAAGGTACGTCTGTTGGAGCTGGCATGTAATCTATTACAGCGTCAAGAGCTAGCTTAACACCCATATTAGATAATGCACTACCGCACATTACAGGGAAGAATTCAGCAGCTAATACTCCTTTACGGATAGCTGATTTAATTTCTTCAACTGTTAATTCTTCTCCGCTTAAATATTTTTCCATTAAAGCGTCATCAAATTCAACAGCTTTTTCAATTAATTCTAATCTCTTTTCTTCAACTAAATCTTTTAAATCAGCTGGGATTTCGATTTCAGTCGGTTCCTCTTTTTCACCACCATCGTAATGGTAAGCTTTGCGAGTTAATAAATCAATAACTCCATTAAATGCTGATTCAGCACCAATAGGCCATTGAATAGGAGCATAGTTAACACCTAATCTACTTTTAATTGTATCTAGAGTGAATTGGAAATCTGCTCCAATCTTATCCATTTTATTTGCAAAAATCATTCTTGGAACTTTGTATTCAGTTGCTTGACGCCATACTGTTTCAGATTGAGGTTCAACACCTGCGTTTGAGTCTAATAAACAGATAGCACCATCTAATACTCTTAAACTTCTTTGAACTTCAACAGTGAAGTCTACGTGACCTGGGGTATCGATTACGTTTAATCTATATCCTTTCCAGTGAGCAGTTGTTGCGGCACTAGTAATTGTAATACCACGTTCCTTTTCTTGCTCCATCCAGTCCATTTGTGATTCACCATCGTGAGTTTCACCAATTTTATGAGTAATTCCTGTATGGAATAATAGTCTCTCAGTAAATGTTGTTTTACCAGCATCGATGTGAGCCATTATACCAATGTTTCTTATTTTACTTAATTCAACATCTCTTGCCATAAGTCATTACCATCTGTAGTGAGCGAAAGCCTTATTAGCTTCAGCCATTCTATGAGTATCTTCACGTTTTTTAACAGCACCACCAACGCCTTTAGCAGCGTCCATGATTTCATTTGCTAAATTTTCAGACATACCCTTTCCATTTCTTAATCTTGCATAGTTTACTAACCAACGTAGTCCAAGTTCTTGAGCTCTTGCATCAGTAACTTCAACTGGTACTTGGTAGTTTGATCCACCAACTCTACGAGATTTAACTTCTAGTGTTGGTTTAATATTTTCAATTGCTTTGTTAAATACTTCCATAGGATCTTCTTTTGTAGTTTCTTTAACAATATCAAATGCCTTATATAAAATGTTTTGAGCTGTTCCTTTTTTACCATCTTTCATTATTGCGTTAACTAATTTAGTAACTATTTTTGAATTATAAATAGGATCTGCTAAAACATCTCTTTTTATTGCTTTATGTTTACGCATATTATTTCCTCCTTTACTTTCTTATTTATTATTTAGATTTTGGTTTTTTTGCACCGTATTTACTACGTCCTTGCATACGGTTTTCAACTCCGTGAGTATCTAGTGTACCACGTACAATGTGATAACGTACACCGATTAAGTCTTTAACACGTCCACCACGTACTAATACTACACTGTGCTCTTGTAAGTTGTGTCCTTCACCTGGAATGTATGCGTCGATTTCTTTACCATTTGATAATCTAACACGAGCATATTTTCTTAAGGCTGAGTTCGGTTTCTTTGGAGTCTTTGTACCTACACGAGTACAAACACCTCTTTTTTGTGGACTAGATGTAGCAGTTTGCTTTCTTTCTAATGTATTATATCCTACATTTAAAACCGGGCTATTACTCTTTCTAGTCTTTTTTCCACGACCTTTTTTTACAAGTTGATTAATTGTTGCCATATATCCTCCTCTCATGAACACACATCCTGGTGTGTCCAACTTCGTTTAAAATTAAGTCCCACCTTGGGTGAGACCTAATAAAAAATCATTAATAATATAACAAATAGGAGTATTATTGTCAATATATTTTTTTATAAAAAATGTCAAAAAAAAGAAGGTTTAAAACCTTCTTTTAATTGTTAGTCTTCTTTCGCACTTTTAATTGCTAAAGCACCACATAATCCAATAACTGCAACTGCAACTGCACATATTGCAATTACTCCTACAGTATTTAGTGGAGATGCTTCTTTTGTTGTTTCTCCGTCAGCACTTACTACTCCGTTGAAGTTGTTAGTTACACCTTCAAGACAAGATTCTTTTTTGCTGGCAATACAACTTACGATATCCTTATCGCCTTCTTCAGCAGCTTTATTAATTATCGCTTCAAGATCAGTAGAATATGATGCTGCTGCATATAAGTCACTGATTACTACAAATGGTGTTCCAGTATAAGCTGCATCTTCAAATCCAGCCTCATTAAATTGAGTAGCAACTTCTTTTCCTAATTCGTAGTCTTTTCCTGGTTCCCAATCAATATGATCAACATATAATTCTTTTCTAACGATTTCGAATGTTTTGTTATATCCTTTTAAGCCTTGTAGATATTCAACTTCCATTTCGCAATATGGACATCCACCTGCTTCGAAAATATATACTTTAACTTTACTCTCTGCATGTACTGCAAAAGGAATAAATATTAATAAAGCAATTATAAACGTTAAAATCTTCTTCATTTTTACCTCCTAATATGATTATAAACTAATTATGGTTAATTTACAATTAATTATTGCCAAATATTCCCCATCCAGTAACGATTCCTCGCCCATCTTTTAATACATTGTTCTTAATGTCTGTAGCCTTACTTACAAGTTTTCCTTCAATGACTACTTGAGCTGATGCTCCACCATCTAGGTTTGCTGCAGTAAAGGCCCCATATTTAACCATTGCTTTAGCTAATTCATTAAGAGTAATGCCTGATCCGTGAAGTCCTTCAACCATTAAGAATATTACTATTCCATCACTTCTCTGACCAACTGCTACTCTTGCAGCTCTAGTGAATCCCCCAACTGTTGCTTTATAACTTATTGCTTTGCCGTTGTTAACAAGAAATGGGCCAAACTCAAGAGCGTCTACCATTCCTTGTTCTATGGCTTCTTCTCCAGTTGCGTGTAGAAGCATTAGTTTTCCTTCTTCGTTAAAACCAATTAGATCTCCGGCACCATCGCTGGTTCTCCATATGATTTCTCCATCTTTAATTACATATCCTTTTGGTTTATCTAATCCACCGTGTTCATTTTCATAGAAACCGCCGCCATTAACAGCTGCTTTAGCGCCTGATCTTTTCGTCATTTCTAATAGTGTTGATTTACCAGATACACCATCTTCAGTATTAAAAGCTTTACTGGTTATTAGTTTTATTGTTTTGGGGTCATATACAATTAGCAAATGAGCATCATGTCCATTTATCCTCGCAGACTCATATTTGAAACTATCACCATTAGATGGCCTAGTTTCAATTAATTCTTCGATTTCATCTGCATATGTTATATTACTTCCTTTTATTGCTTCATTTTTTATAGTTGATTTTAGTTCTGTTCTAGCATAAACAGTTTCTCTAATTTCATCCTCACTCATATGAAGTAAATCAATTTTAGTTGTTTCTGGTTTTGGCTCGTATGCATGACTTACTTCCTTAGGAATAAATAAATATAAAGCAACCACAATAAATGCAATATTAAGTATAGCCACTATTGTTGTTATTATTGTTTTCATTGTTCAGCCTCCATAGTTTCTACCGGAGTCTCTATTTCTTCAATATTTTCTTCAATAGTTTCTTCCTCAACAGGTTCTACATATATTTGATATATGCCATCTATTAATTCAAATCCTTCTAAAGATTCTTCTTCAATAGTTATTACTGGTTTAATTCTGTAGAACATATCTCTTTTTATTAACTTGATTGGATTTTGATATCCTATTATATACTCTCCTTTAGCTGTTGATGTGTAATAACCTGTAGATGTAACATTTATTTTTATATCTAGAATATTTAATAATCCAATCTTTGCTCTAACTGCTTTCTTTTCAATATCTTTTAAATCGTTCTTATAATTTCCAATGTCATAATCATTTTCAACAATTATGTCTTTATATGGTAATGAATCATAATAAGTCGTATTTAAATACTCCGCTAAAGAATTTTTGTCATTTAAATCAAATTCTTTTTTTATTGTACTAAAGCGATATTTTGTGGATAGTACTCCCTTTAACGAAAGCTTTAATCCATTTCTTGTATCATAAACTTGCCAGATATCATCGCCAAGTTTTATTTGTGTCCCGATTTTTATTTTATCGCTTTCAACAATCTTATACGGATTATCCTTAGTTCCGTCTCCTGATACATATTCATTATTTCTGGATAGAGTAATTACTGGCTTAATTTCATAAAAATTAATTGGCTCTGCTTCTGTTACAGATGCCCCATTTGTAACCCATACTCTATTGCTTGAATGATTGTTTAGTAATACGTGTTCATTTTTATTTACTAAATAAGTTTTACCATCTATCATGGAATTATTTAAATCGTTTAACTCCAATAAAGTTACATAAGTATCACTTGATAGTTTCGTCTTACAAGATATTTTCTTTATGTTATTGACAACGTCATCGCAATAGAAAGTTTTTACTAGTTTTTCTTTATCAAGGTTTGGTAGGAAAGTTGTTTTTAAATAACTGCTAATTTCAGAATTTTTAAAATTAGTCGCAACTTTTCCATAAGGAAGCATACTAATATATGAGTTTAAAGCTATCTTTATTGATTTATCTCCGCTTATTTCGATAATTCTCCAAGTTAAATTATTAAACTCAAGATAATTATTTTTTACTTCTCCTCGGAATATATAATTATTTCCTATTTTGTTTAATCCCGTTTCTTTTGTTATTGTATTATCATCAATAATCTTTTTACTGATGCTTCCATCTAAAGATGCTAAGTCTCCACTCCACTCTGTTGATTCAGGGGGAATATAACTATAACTTATTTTTCCATAATTAAAGAATGCAAAAAAAACTAATATTTCTACAAATATTGAAGAAGCAATTATTATTGAAACATTTAAGTTGTTTTTCTTATCCTTCATTTATTATCACATTACAATTATACAACATTGAGATAATAAAAAAAAGGATTAAAATCCCTTTTTAAACATTAAATCTGAAGTATAC
This sequence comes from Caryophanales bacterium, assembly GCA_016288635.1. Taxonomy (GTDB): domain Bacteria; phylum Bacillota_I; class Bacilli_A; order RF39; family UBA660; genus JAEEKZ01. Next base: position 308 of record JAEEKZ010000011.1, on the reverse strand, counting down.
AATATCTCCATCTTGCATTTGATAATCTTTTCCTTCAACACGTAATTTACCAGCTTCTTGAACTTTTTTCTCATCTTTAAGTTCATATAAATCATCAAACGATGTAACTTCTGCACGAATAAACCCTCTTTTTATATCAGAGTGAATTAATCCAGCACAGTTTTGAGCATTAGTCCCTTTTCTAAATGTCCATGCTCTACATTCATCTTTACCAGAAGTAAAGAATGTTGCCAGTCCTAATAAATCATACGTAGCAAAAATCAAACGATCCATACCACTTTCTTTAACTCCAAGTGATTCAAGGAATT
>JAEEKZ010000063.1 GCA_016288635.1 Caryophanales bacterium | reverse complement strand
TTTAAACATTAAATCTGAAGTATACAATATCTCCATCTTGCATTTGATAATCTTTTCCTTCAACACGTAATTTACCAGCTTCTTGAACTTTTTTCTCATCTTTAAGTTCATATAAATCATCAAACGATGTCACTTCTGCACGAATAAACCCTCTTTTTATATCAGAGTGAATTAATCCGGCACAGTTTTGAGCATTAGTTCCTTTTCTAAATGTCCATGCTCTACATTCATCTTTACCAGAAGTAAAGAATGTTGCCAGTCCTAATAAATCATACGTAGCAAAAATCAAACGATCCATACCACTTTCTTTAACTCCAAGTGATTCAAGGAATTCATCTTTTTCTTCATCCGGAAGAAGTGATAGCTCATAGTCCATCTTTGCACATATTACTACTACTGCCGCATTATCATTTTTAGCATATTCTTTTACTTTTAATGTGTATTCATTATCTCCTGAAAGATAGGTTTCTTCATCAGTATTGGCTACATAAATGATTGGCATTAGAGTTATAAAGTTAAAGTTCTTTAATAATTCTAATTCTTCAGCATCAAAGCCACAGTTTCTTAATGGTTTATTCTTACTTAGTGCATCAACACATTTTCTTAATATTTCACATTCTTGAACTGCAGACTTTTCTTTTGTGGTTTCTGCTTTCTTTTCTATTTTTCCTAATCTATTTTGTGCTATTTCTAAGTCTGACAAAACTAGTTCTACATTAATTATTTCTATATCTCGAATAGGATCTGTTGAACCTGTTACGTGAGTTATTTCTTTTGAATCAAAACACCTAACTACCTCAACAATCGCATCAACATCTCTAATATGTCCAAGGAACTTGTTTCCTAATCCTTCGCCATTTGATGCGCCTTCGACTAAACCCGCAATATCAATAAATTCATAATATGTAGGAACTACGCTTTTTGGTTGATACATATTAACCAAAAAATCTAGCCTTTTATCAGGAACAATAACTGTTCCAATATTAGGTTCTATTGTTGCAAATGGATAATTTGCAGCGAGAACACCATTCTTTGTAATTGCATTAAATAAAGTTGATTTACCAACATTTGGCAAACCAACTATTCCTGCTTTTAAACTCATAAAACCCTCCTAGCTTGCTGATACATATCCACCAATTCCTAGTGGAAGATTGGTTAAATAGAATATTAGTATTAATGCTATACCTATTACAAGCATAATTAATGCAAAATATAACATATATTTTAATGCAGTAAATATTCTTATTTGTTTATCACCTTGGTTATAGTGCTCAAGATATGCTAAATAAATTACAAAGTATGAAAATAATGGTGTTAAGCATATTGTTACACATTGACCCATTCTAAATACGAACTGTGTAAATATTGGACTTATACCAGCATTCATTGTCGTTGTTACTGCGTTGTTCATTATTGACCAGTTTGCAATTGCAGAAGGCACCAATAACGTAGTTGCAATACTTATACCATATAAAGCTAGCACTAGAGTTAACCCAGTAAATCCTGACTTACCTAATAGGTCAGTTAGTACTGTTACAACTGTATTACCAATATTTGAATATTTAAAAATAGTTATTAATGATGTAGACATGAAAATCATAACAATGATTTTACCAATTCCATTTAGGGAATGTCCTAATCCATCGGCAAAGTCATTTGTATTTTTTATTGTTCTAGCTCCGATTCCATAAAATAGACCCGCTAAAACAAATAACATAGCTATTACGAATACAAATCCTTTTGTAAAGAAAGAATCGAAACTAAATAGCTTATCTATATACATGTGTTGGCTATAATCTAGTAAATTACCTGAGAATGGCAATCCTGGAATAATGTTATATATAAATATAAGAATATATATAAAACATACAGTTCCTGCGTAGATTAAACCTCTTAATTTCTTCTTAGTCATTACTTCTTGTTCAACTGAAGTATCCTCAAATTCATATTTTGGTAAATCTTTAGCTATTTTGTTTTCTACTAATCTTGTTATCATAAATGCTGCTAATATTATAGCTATTACATTTACTAATGATAGGTTCATCGCTCCAATTGTATAATTTGGATCTAGTTGATTAGCCATTAGTAAAGTGTCTTTAGATAATGCTGAATCAACACTTGTAAATATTAAGGATATACCTGTTCCACAGCACAATGATCCATAAGCAGCAATAATACCTATTGCTGGATTTCTTTTGCCGTGATAGTAAATTAAACCCGCTAAAGGTATCATAACCAAATATGCAATATCTCCAGAGATACTTAATAGTAAACATATTAAGACAATCCAGAATGTTACTGTAGTCTTTTTCATACGTTTAGTTACTATGGTAACAAACGTTTCTAAGAATCCACTCTTCTCCATTATACCTATAGAAAATAGAATTATTATTAAGTTTGATAATACTGCTGAATTTGCAAATCCAGAAACAATATTAGTATATATGAATTTAACACCTCTTAGATTCAATACTGAAGTAACTGCTTCTGTTACTTTTTCAAAAGCACCTGATGCTTCTGAATACACAATATGTGTTCCAGACATGTTAAGAAGTGCTAATAATGCACTTACTAATATTACAATGAAAATCATTATTCCATACGTTAGTATGGGATGTAGTGATATCTTTTTTATATTTCTTCTATTTTTTCTCATCAGTAATCACCTTCTTTAGTTTACGTAAAAATTCCAATCTGTCAAGCATGACCTCTCGACCGCAGTGATTGCATTTAATTTTTACGTCTGCCCCCACTCTTGTGATTGTCCATTCATTTGTTCCGCAAGCATGTTGTTTTTTCATGATTACTTTATCATTTAAATTAATTGATGTATTCACTATTCGTCCTCAACTTTTATATCTAATATTTTTAAGATACGCTCTAGGTCTTCATCGCCATCAAATGATATTTGAATTTTATCTTTCGTAATCTTAACATTTTCGTTTAATTTTTCGCTCATTATTTCTTGGAAAATGTTATATTTAGCCACACTCGTTAACTTTTCAACCTTTATTTCTTTTTTGTTATTGTTATTTTTGCTTGCCAATCTTTCAATATCACGAACATTTAGATTTTCTTTTACTGTTCTTTCAGCTAAAGATAATACTTTATTCTCATCTTCTATCTTACTTAGTGCTCTTGCATGTGACATTGATAAAGTCTTGTTTTCTACAAGTTTCTTTACTGGTTCAGGAAGACGTAATAGTCCTAAAAGATTAGTAATATAACTTCTACTTTTGCCAAATTTTTTAGCAAATTCTTCCTGGGTCATTCCTCTAGCATCAATTATGTTTTGAATGCTAGTTGCAACATCAATTGGATTTAAATCCTCTCTTTGAATATTTTCAAGTAGTGCGATTTCCATCATTTCAGCATCTGAAAAATCTTTAACTATTGCAGGGACTTTTACCAAACCAGCAATTTTTGCTGCTTTGCATCTTCTTTCACCCGCAATTAGTTCGTATCCTTTAATGCTCTTTTTAACAATTACAGGTTCAACAACTCCATATTCCTTAATAGATTCCGCTAATTCATTTAATGATTCTTCATCAAATGTCTTTCTTGGTTGATATGGATTGCTTCTTATTTCAGATAAACTTATTTCATTAATATCACTTTTTGGAGTAGACTCAATTATACTTGATTCTACTTGATCAAAATTTATTGCAGTATTACTGAATAATTGCTCCAAGCCCTTTCCTAATGCTCTTTTTTTAGTCTCCATTTCTTTGAATCACTTCCTTTGCTAGATTAGCATAAGCTTCTGTTGCTCTGCTATCTGGATCATATTCATTTATTGGTTTACCATGACTTGGTGCTTCAACAAGTCTTACAAGTCTTGGTATTATTGTATCAAATACTTTATCTTT
>JAEEKZ010000062.1 GCA_016288635.1 Caryophanales bacterium | reverse complement strand
GCACCTGAGATGCCTATTTTATTTAATAATCTTTTGTTAAAGAATAGGAATACTAATAAAACTAATGCAACGATTTTTACAATATACCAAGTCATATCAGTTTTGTCTAATGTTGCTCCTTCTTCAAAAAATTCTTGAGGATTGTTTTCATCATACTTAATTGTTATTTGTTCCTCTGGGATTGACTCTTTAGAAACACTTACAGTTATTTGTTGATCATTACCTTTTTTATCTTTAAATGTATAGATATAGTCATCAAATATGCTATCTCCACCGTCTTCTTTCTTCTCAACATATGTTGCTGTTGTTTCAGTATAACCCTCTGCTTTCTTTGTTTGTTTATATAAAGCAGTATCAATTAATATGAATATAATTAAAACTACAATTATAAATCCTAATACTATTCTTTTATATATTAAACTTGCTTTTTCGATTACATTAATTACTTTTTGAGCATTTTCTTCAAGTTGTTGCTGTTGTTCTGGGGTTAGTGCCTCGGTATTATTCATATTTTGTTCGTGGTATTGTTCATTTTCAGTTTCTGAACGATTTTTCTTTATGAAGAAGAAAAATACTACTGCGGCTACAACTAGACATATGATTCCCGCAAATAAACCATTTGATTTTTCATATTCAGTCATACATTTTTCTGGATTATTTGAATCATAGTATACTGTATTCTTGCTTTCTTTTGGATAGGAACTACTGCTCATTTTACTTCTGCATTCATAATTGTTTCCATTATGTCTGAAATGATAAATTGGAGAATACATTGTTCCATCATCGCTATCATATCTTTCGTTTTTATCGATTTGATATGCATTTGTTTTAGCATCATACTTACTTGTGTTTCCGGCAAAGAATGTTAAATATACTCCTAATATGCCAAATATTGCAATGCATATGTACACTGCGGCTTTACTCTTTTTTTCATTATTCATTTTTATCACCCTTTTACATATTTATTTTATTTTTAATATTATTTATTATTTTTTGAAGTTGTTCATCACTATATGTTTTATTAATATCATCTACGTCTATAATATCACCGCTTGTGAAATTATATAGATATTCAAAATCAAAATACATAAACTCTGTTAAACTTTTAAAGTAGTCATTTATTTTGTCGACAACCTCTTGTTGATCTTCCTCTTCCATTTGACCAACAGTTATCAACATAATTTTCTTTCCTTTGAGTTTTTCACTTGCGCAATATGGATTAAACCTATCAATCACATTTTTCAAAATACCTGTTATAAAGTTCATATAAATTGGCGACATAATTATTATATTGTCACTTTTTTCAATTAAATTATATATTTTTTGCATATCATCGTTTACTATGCATGCGTTCGATTCATTCTGCTGGCAAGCATTACATCCGAGACACCATTTAATATTTAAGTCATCTAGCGATATTAAAACATCTTCATTTTCTTTTATTCTTTTTAAAAAATTGTATGAATTATGCTTTCTATTGCTTCCACTTATATATAAGTTCATATTATCCTCCTCAAAAGCTTGTCTATAAAACTATTCCCGCAACTATAACTGCTACGGTTACAAGTAATAATACTATTAGTTCTTTTTTAACAAGTGACTTTGCTTTTTCATATTCTTGTCTAATAATTCTTCGATTATCCAAATTATTTACTTTATTGCCTATCAATATTTCGCTTGTTCCAACAAATGTATTTAAGTCATCTTTATATATTCTTCTATTATCTGAATCATATCCAGCATGTATTTTTTCAGGCATTATTGGATTATAATATCTATCAAGTTTAGTTGGCGCTATTATACCTCCAACTATATATGCAAATATTATTGCCGCTATTGGATATACTACATAACCATTTAACATTATAGTATTTACTTTTGGAATAAATAAAAGCAATAACGCTAAAATTATTCCTGGTATTAATCCCGCGCTTAATATTACTGTGTTTGTTATTTTACCATTATTTTTAATTACATCATCATATTTTTCCGGTGCATTTAGTACTTTATCCTTTATTAAATTATACACATCATCAAGTTTATGATCATCGCTTTTTAAACGCGTTTCAATCTCGAGTTTATCATTTTTAATAAACATGTGAATATCCTGAGAACAATAATCATTTTTTCTATAAGGTTCTGGCATTACAACGTCATATCTTAAATAAAAATATAAATCTATCATTTTTATTTCACTAATTCTACCATAAAATATGCCCATGAAATTTTCAAAGTTATCAAAAGATACGCTAGTATTGTCTGTAAAATCTACAGTTACATTTATTTTGCTTCCTTGATCCTTAAATGTATATTTTTGATAATTATATTCTAATCTTCTATTTTGTATTTCTTCTTGTTCTGATATTTTTTTATATTTTTTTAACGTTTCATTCATTAATTGGAATATCTGAGTTAGATCTTCACTACTTATTATTTTATTTTCAGCTTTGATTGTATCATTATACATTTTTTACCTCCTATTATTGGTATTAAGTATAACTATTATTTAGTGCAGAATATTGTATTTTGTACTTTCATTTTTTTTAATATTTCGTTAATAACATTTTCTATTTGATCCATTTCGGTATCAGGATAATTTGATTTACGTGTAAAAATGATTTTATATGGTTCAAAAGATATTTTAAATTCATTTTCATGTCTTTTTAGATTACCAGATTTTCCCCTATCAAATGACAATTCTAATGAAACCGTCATACTTTTTATATTATCTAAGTTTCCAGAATTAACTGTTTCAGCAAATGATTCATAATTCTTGCAGTCTATGCGCAAATAATTTTTCCCAGTTATACTTATTAAATAATCCAATCCATAGGATTTCTTATATTGATATGCTTGATATTCATATTTTATTCTTTCATTTCTTTTTGCTTCTTCTTCGCACATTTTCATAAGTTGATTATAACAAGAATCACAATATTGAACTAGTAATAATATAGGTTTATTTTCCGGTATAGAGTTAGAATAATCAAATTCTCTACTTATTGTTACCTCTTTTTCTTCCATTTGATCCATAAATGCCTCCGTATATCATATTTTATAGTTTTATTATAGCATATTATTTTTCACTCATAAAAAAAACACTTATGAAAAGTGTCTAAAGCGTGTTTAATTATCGTTTGTTATGTCTCCGCTTCCAGAAAGGGGAATTGGATCTCCTAAATATATTGGTTTTAATCTAAACATACTTTTAAAGAAATCTTTATCTCTTGCTAATATTTCTCTTAATTCTCTTTGAGTTGCTCCTACATATTGTCTTGGGTCAGAACCTACTCCATATGCCTCTATACCTAATTGATTTGCAATATATATAGCTCTAAATAAATGATATTTCTGGGTTATTATTATTATTTTTTTAGCTTTAAATATTTCTTTTGCTCTATAAATACTATCGTATGTTGAAAATCCGGCGTGATCCATAAATATGTCTTCTGATGGGACACCTTTTTCAATGGCAAATGATTTCATTACGCTTACTTCATCGTATCCTTTTCTTCCATGATCGCCACTCATAATTATTCTATTTGATATACCTGATTCGTACAATTTAATTCCCTCTAGTAACCTGTCTTCTAGCATTGGGCTAGGTCTATCTCCCCAGATGGCGGCGCCTAATACAACGATACAATCTACGTCTGTTATTTTTGGATATTCTTTCTCATTTAATATTTGATTCTTAGTAGACATAATTACAAATGCGTCTATGCCTATTAAAGCAATTACCATTAATGCAAAAGCAATTATCATATATATTAATATTTTTTTTATTATTGTTTTTTCCTTCATAATAACAACTCTTTTCATAATGACTTAATTATATCATATTTATCAACATTTAAAAAAAGACTATTTCTAGTCTTTTTATTGTCTTTCTTCCGGCATTATATTAAAAATATAATCTTCCAAGCTACCTAAATTTACAACTGCCGTTTTCTGTCCTTTTTGGTCAACAGAACGTTCGCTATAAACCGCATTGGTGCCAACTAAATCATATATGTCCACTATCTTTGAGTTTGCAATATCGGTATAGCCAACTTTCTTACCTGTTAGTATATCTATAGTTGGTTTTCTATTGTCCATGCGAACAATCATAAACTCATTATTTGCTTGGTTTACTATTGGCATGTCATATAGCGTGGTTACTATTTCCCCATTCCAATCATCCGGGTATGGGTACTTATATGGAATAACCTCTATTTTTTCACCAACATTTCCTGTTGCTCTTTCTAGTACTATTTTATAATCCGGTCCGATCTTATCGGTTGGAAATTTATTATAATCAGGGTCTTTATCTCTCTGACTTGATTCATATTTTATAATGTCCCAAAATACGTCTTTCATTGTATTAAGAACAACATCTGATAGACTTCCTAGGTCTACCGCAACAGTTTCTTTTCCATTAGCATCTTTAGTTTTTTCATAATATACATCATTTGATGCTATTAAGTTATTAATATCAAGAAACACTCCGTTATATAATGTAGTTGCATTTAATTTTTTTCCAGTTAAGATATCATAAGGCTGTTTGCCATTTTCTAAACGCATTATGCAAAATCCTTCGTAGTAATAATCAACAATAGGAATATCTGTTGGTAACACTTCAATTTGTTCACCAACATTTCCTGTCGATCTTTTTATAGTCAGTTTATAACCTGGATTTTCTAATTGCTGCCTAAAGAATTCCAGTTTTTGATTTGCTTGTGGTATTACATCAATTAATACTCCAATAAAATCGCTAAGGTCAAATACTACAACATTCTTTCCTGTTCCATCTATACTTTTTTCACGATATATATCTTCATTCTCTACTAAATCATAAACAGTATATGGTTTACAATTAGATAAAACTGCTGGGTTAATAGTTTCACCCGTAAGTATATTGTAAGGTTGCTTGCCATTTTCTTTACGAATTATATATGTATGTTCTCCATCATCATATGCTTTGTCATCCGGCATTATTTCTATTTTTTCTTTCCAGTCATCACGACCTGCTTTACCTGCCATTAATCTATAATCGTATTCTTTAGGTGGTTGCAGATATTCAATTACAGGGCCATTATATTTATTAATTTTATCTGAGATTCCCGCGATATGTGTATCCCAAATTCCTTTTGCAGCCATAGCTAGTGCTAAAAGAAGAGCTAAAACCGTTACAACTTTCTTGCTTTTTTTATCTTTAAACTTTTTATTTCCACCATTTTCTAAAACTATGTCTTCTACTTTGTCTTCTATTTTTTCCCCCATGATTACTTTCCTCCATACTTTTTCATCATTTTTTTCAATTTATCAAGTTCTTCTTTGCTATCTATATCTTCCAAATTTAGATCATTTTCATCGTTTGGGTTATATCTAGCCGCATATTTCTTTTCTCCATCTGTATATACTAGATATCCTTTTTCTGTATCTGGGTCTTCATATGCAAAAACAACTTTAAATTCTTCTTCAATTCCTGATGAGTTAATTAATTTAATTTTCTCCATATTATTCCTTTCGCTCGTATTATACCATAGTTCTAATTATTATTTTAAATAATTGAAATAAATCATTGTAAACATACTATTAGATATTATATGTTTTTATAAAATAATTGGCCATATCCGCCTTCGTTTTTCTCTACTTCCTGTTTGTATATAAATCCTACTTTTTTATAAAAATCGGGGGCTTGGTCAGTCCAAACGTATATAGTATTATATCCAAGTTCTTTTAGATATTTTTCTCCATATTGTAGTAATTTTTTTCCATACCCTTTTCCTCTATAATTTTCAAGAATCATAACATCAGATATCCACGGATATATTTCTGGGTATTTTTTTAGGTTTTCTATTTTGAAAACGCAAAAGCCTACTATATTATCTAAATCATCTAAAAGCACAATTCCAAATGGTAATTGTTCTCCTGTATATAGTTTTGTAAATTTATAAATTGTGTTTTCTTTTATCATTTTTGGATTGTGTTTTACCCAGTGGTTATAATGAATATCAATTATTCTGTTTAATTCTTCTTGCGTTAATTGATTAAATTTTTTTGCTTTCATATTATCATCTCTTTTTATTGCTTTATCTTTGTACGCTATTGTTGAAATTCTTTTTCCTCAGCGGATAAATTATTAAATTCATCCATTTGTAAAATCTTTCTTATTCTATTTTCTAGTTCCATAAACTGTATCTCCTATGATAATTATATAATATTTTATTTGATTTTTTTATGCCAACATCCTATTGTATCTTCTGTTTTAAATCCAGCACTTCTATATACATTTACTCTCCAGTCAAATGAATTAATATATACATTTTTTATGCCCATTTCTTTCAATCTGTTAATAACGCCATATATCATTTGCCTAGCAAAACCTTTATGTCTGTATTGTTTCCTTGTGCTTAATGGTTCAATAAATGCTGTACTTGTTTCTTTGTCAACATAACAAAAGCAATAAGAACAAATATCTCCATCTTCTGTTATTATTAAACTTTCAAAACTATCTTTATAAAATTGTGATTTTTTTCTTCCGTTATATGATAAAGGCCCTTCTTGTCCTTCTTTATCTAAGTTTCCATCATCAAACTCCGGGTGAAATCCGTAGTGACATGCCACACTCTTTCTTCCCTCCGAAAGATTATCCCCATACACTTGCTTAAATCCATCTGGTAAATCAATTGTATAATTTGTTTCTAATGGATGTTGAACATTATCATAATCTCCTGCTTCATCTCTAGTATATCCTCTTTTTAACAATTCCTCAGCTTGGTACTTTAAACTATCATGAGATACTACTAAAAAATTAATTGATCCGTCCTTTTCTTTTTCAAATAATGGTCTTAATTCTTTTTCACCAACATCTAACATTGTGCTAAATATATCTTCATATCCTTTTTTTATACATGTATTAAATGAATCACCATCGGGAAATATTGTTCCTACTATGTTATTTGAATCATCTTCAAACAAATATATATAATCCGAACTTCTTTCTTGCCCTCTTTCATCATGATATAAAACATCAATTCTATATATCAAATCATCAAATCGTTCAGGTAACCAACAAATAATACTTTTGTTTTCTCTATAGTTATCCCTTAAGAATTCAATTACTCGATTATAATCTTTCTCTTTATCGTATTTCTTTATTTTCATAAAAATCACTTCTATTATTATTCTATCATAGAAAAAGAGAATTTTTACATTCTCCTAATATCTTAATAGTGCGATTATTTTGTTAATTCTAGTTTTTTAAATTGTTTATATTTATTCTTACCATAAACAAACTTTTTATCATTTGTATTTTCTGGTAATTCTATTACTTCAAGAATATAATCATGAATATTAACTAGTAGTTTTAAACCATCTTTTTTTATTAAATAATATGGTGTTGTATCATCTAAAG
>JAEEKZ010000061.1 GCA_016288635.1 Caryophanales bacterium | reverse complement strand
CAGCAACGCCACTCGTGTTTAAAACAACGTTATAGCTAGTTGCTTTAACATCACAAAAAGTGAAAATCAAAAAGAAAATTAACAACATATAAATTATCTTTTTCATTACGTTACTCCTTACCATTTTAATTATATCATGAAAGAAAAGTCGCTGTAAATTCCGTGCCTGTAAACAAAACGTACAATTTCTATATATATTTTTATAAAAATATACAAAAAACATTAATTTTTTTATATTTGTTATAAAAAAACTCTTTTTTTCTTAATATTTATAATATATAATATCAGTTGTATTGATTGGGGTGTAAATATGCGTGAATTTGATGCAATAGATAAAATGTTTATCATTATGATTTTAATCTATCTGGCATTTTTAGCAATTTTGATTCTTTACCTTATTATTCGTGGAATAGTTAGATTAGTTAAACGAATAAAAGGTACTAATGCTGAACAAGTTGTTCCAGAAGAAGAACAGCAAATTACATACGACGAATTTGTTAATATACTTGAAGATTCATATTCATTTGATCTATCTGGTCCAAAAGAAAACTTCAAAAAGAAAATCGAAGTTACTCTTGATAAAGACCTAGAAAAGAAAGAAGAAGAAATTCAAAAAGAAACTACCCCAACAGAGGAACCCACTAAAAAGAAAACAACAAGAAAGAAATCTACAACGACCAAAAAAGCAACAGCAAAAGGAAAAACAACAACAAAGAAAACAACTGCGAAAAAAGAAGAAGAAAAACCTACAAAAGAAACAAAGAAAACAACAAAGGCTGTTGCAGAAAAAACAACAGAAAAGAAAACAACAAGAAAGAAATCTACAACGACCAAAAAATCAGCAACAAAGAAAACAACAACTAGTAAAAAAACAACTTCAACAAAAAAGAAGAAAATGACTAGAAAGAAAAAATAAAAAGACATTATCAAATGTCTTTTTTTTATTAAACTATTTCTCTAACTTCAATTCTTAATGATAAATATGCATCATAATACTCCTCAGGAGCATTAGAATCTAACCACATAAATATTGTGTAAGTATTTGCATTGTTAAGACTAGATGCGGATCCTAGATTCTCAACATATAATGAATATTCAACTTCATCACCACTAGTGTTAAAAATTGTGGCATTACCTAAATTAACTATATCTGTCACAGGATTAAGTTTGCTGCTTTTTTCATCAAACTTATAAACAATTGCATTGATATACTCTAAAGGAACTAATGTATCTGTTACATTATAATCACTTCTAGATTTAAATGAATCAACATCTTTTGTTACTGTAAAAACTATTTTTTTGCCATTTTTAATATCAGAATTTTGAACATAAATAACTTCTGAATTTTTAACTGAACCTAAATCAAATGTCATAGGCACATTATGCGTACTTAAAGTGTTACCATTTTTATCTAAATATTCCACTAATAAACTTTCTTCAACATCATTATCTATCTTAAAAAAATAACCATATGACACCCATAACAGAGAAAATGATAAGACACAAACACATATCACAATTAATGTAACATTTAACTTGATTTTTTCTTTCTCTCTCATATCTTATCACCAATATAATAATATCATATTTTAGACAACAAAAAAAGTAGATGTAATCTACTAATTATCACTATTATCAGTATATGCTACAGATTGATTAGCATAATACCTGGCAATATCACCATATTGAACAAAATCTGGATTAGCTATTATCCTAACCGATACTATAATACTTAATAACGCTGCAAATATCTCCAAAATATATAGAGATGCCAACTTTTTATCAATCATATCTACCATTTCCCCCATGTAATTATATTATATCATATTTTTGCTAAAAAAGCAAATATTCGTTCGTTTTAAATAAAAAATTAAAAACGAGAAAACTCTCGTTTTAATATGTATATGATTTATTCTTTCTTTTTTGGCTTTTCTTCAATGATTTTTGCTTCTTTTACACCATCATCTTTTTTAGCAAGATCAGTTACAGCCTCATCCATCTTTTTAAGTGAGAATACTAATACCCCACTATAAATTAGGTTGAATACTTCTGATACAATTAATACTATACCAGCTAATCTTACAATTGAAGTTACAGTTTCAAATGGATTTAAAACAATAACTACACCAAATAAGATACATAAAATTGATAATACAAAATTTGGTATCCATTTTTTACTATCAATAGACTTAATACTTAAGGAAACATATAATTTAAAAATACTACTGAATATAATAATTAAACCAATTACTACTGGGAACAATGATACAACAGCTTCACTCCTAAACATTAAGAATATACTACCAATAAATTCAATTATTCCTTTTGATAAATTAATAAAGTTACCTCCTAATTTAGCATTCATAAAATAAAATACTAAATCAATAATTGCCGTTACCATTAAGAAAGCACCAATTGCAATTACAATAAAATTAACAACATTATCTGGTTTCACAACTAAAAGTACTCCTAATGCAATAAGCAATATTGAAAGCAACATATTCTTCTTTTCAACATTATTTAATTCTTTCTTTATCAAATTACATTACCTCTTTTCTAAGTAAATTATAACTAAAAAAAAAGAAAAATGGAAGATTATTCTTTCTCTTTTTCTTCTTTTATTTCCGTTTCAACTATATCCTCTATTGTAGGAACATATTCTGAACCTAATTCTAAATTAATCGTAGCATCTAGTGGAATCTTCTCTCCTGGTTCAATAGATTGCGAAACAACAACACCAGATCCAGTTAAATGATATTTAATATCTAATAAACTAAATAATATTTTAACATCTCCACTACTTAAACCTCTCAAGTCTGGCATTACAAAATCTTGAGAATTAGTTAATACAAATACATTAGTACTTTCTTCAAATATTTTACTTCCCTTACTTGGATATTGATTAATAACATATTCTCCATCACCAAGTACATGATAATTTACTTTTGTATTTTTTAATTTACTAATCACATCACTAGTTTTCATATTTACATAATTATCCATTGTGGTAGAAGTATGAACTTTATCATGTACAAGACTTTCTTCAGTTAGTTTAGAATAAGCTGTAATTTCCTCAATCATTTTAACAACTATTTTTGCCCAATCTCCTATTTCAATATGCATTTTTTGACCTAATGCATAAATAATATATCTCGGATTATCTTTAGGAAAAATTCCTGCTAGAGATCTGATAACGTCATATTCTCCAGATAAATATCCACCTTTACCGGCAATTTGAGCTGTACCTGTTTTAGCCATTAATGTTACATTACTTGGTCTCCATATTTTCATTGTTCCATTATAAACCATGTTATACATTAATTCATGCATATGATCAGTCGTTGACTTTTCAAATACTCTTCCTAATTCTTGTCTTCCACCCTTATATATTTCGTTACCATTTTTATCAACTATTTTATCAACTATATATGGTTTTAGCATTATTCCATCATTTGCAATTGTAGTATAAGCTTGAAGCATTTCAACTGGCGTAACAGTTACACCTTGTCCAAATGATGCTGTTGCAAGTTCTGATTCATATTTAAAACTAATATCGCCTTTTACTTCACCAGCTAACTCAATTCCGGTTTTAGCACCAAATCCAAGTTTTTCATAATAACTCTTCAGTGTACTTCTTCCCATAGCAAGAGCATTCATTGTTGCACCAACGTTAGATGAATACGCAAAACCCGTATCTAAATCAATAGTTCCCCATCCTTCACGTCTTGAGTCTCTAATTATTGTTCCATCTGATAATTTTATTGCTCCTGATTTATACTTCTTAGTTCCATCATAATTACCAGAATCTATTGCGGATGCCCATGAGAAAGTTTTCATTGTAGAACCCGGTTCATAAGTATAACTAACTAATGGGTTAGTATATGAAGTAATTGTTGATAAATCATTTGGATTAAATGATGGTGCTGTTGCCGATGCAACAATTGCGCCTGTCTTGGCATCCACTACTGCAAATAAAGCCCAATCAAGTTTATTGTCAGTTTTATTAGTTAATTCTCTCATAGCATTTTCAGCGATTAACTGAACATTAGAATCTATCGTTAAATAAATATCCGCGCCATCTTCAGCAGGCTGTTCAATTGATGGCATATTATTCATTTTATATCCATATGCATCTTTTTGATAAGTAACATATCCATCAGTACCGCTTAATTCTTTATTGTAGTATTTTTCTACACCTAATTCCCCATTTATTACTTCTTTTTCATCTTTCTTAGCATATCCAACAATATAAGATGAGAAAGTGGACATTCTATAATATCTTGTTAAAGTATTAATATAATCTAATCCTGGCAAGTTAAGTGCCTCAATTTGTTCTTTTTGACTTTCATTTAATTTACCATGCAAACCAAATTCTACCTGATACAAGTTTTTATCTAATCTAGCTAATATATCCTCAACTGGCAAATTAATAATTGGAGATAAAGCATTCGCTGTTCCTATTTTATCAACTACATGATTTGGTTTTTCAGGATTCTTAGTTCTAGACGGAGAAAGATATGCAATCAAAGTATATGAATTTACATTTTGTGCTAACACATCTCCATTAGAATCATATATTGAACCACGATTAGCATATAAAGTTTTTGTAACAGTATTTCTATTATTAGCAAATTCTACTAAATTAATTCCATCTACTTCTTTATTCATGCACACATAACATAATCTTACTATCGCTGCCAGTAAAAAAATAACTACAGAAGCTTTAACTAAAGAACCTCCTAAAATTCTTACAAAAAAATTAGCAAAGAATCTATAAATAGTATTACCTAAAGGATGCTTTTCTCTATATCTTGATGTTCTATTCTTAGTTTTCATTTTGATCACCATCAATAGTTATGATATTGCCATATTTGTATGACAAGCCATATTCTTCAGCAATCTTTTGTATATTATCCAAACTTGCTAATTCATTTATTTGCATACTTAAAGCTTGATTTGCTTTCTTTTGAGCATCAATTTTCTTTTCTATTTTTTCTATTTCTATTTCGGAACTAGAAATTGATGATTGTAAGAACACACTAGTTATAGGCATCAGCAAAATAAGCACAACTAAAACAAAGTATAAAAACATTTCACTTTTCATGAATTTTATACTTACAGATTGTACAGTATCGTTTTTAACTTTGTCTCTAATTTTACTATTATGATTCTTTTTATTCATTATATTTTTTCTACAATCCTCAACTTTGCACTATGACTTCTTGAATTTTCTTTTAATTCCTTTTCACTTGGTAAAATAACCTTTTTATTTATTATTTTTATTTTTGGCAAATATTCTTTAGGAATATCTCTTTCTCCTCTAAAAGGCTCTTTTACTTCACTAAACTCTTTAAAAATATTTTTAACAATTCTATCTTCTAAAGAATGGAAAGTTATAACACATAATCTTCCATTTTCATTTAATAAATCTATTGCATCAGGTAATACGCTTCTTAATACTGATAACTCAGAATTAACTTCAATTCTTAATGCCTGAAAAATGTTTCTCTCGGGATGAGTTTTAAAGAAGTAATTAGCACCAACCGCCTTTTTTATTGCTTCTACTAATTCTTGAGTAGTATTAATATTATCTTTATTTTCTTTAATTTTCTTGGCAATATTACTACTAAATTTTTCCTCTCCATATCTAAAGAATACTTCTCTTAATTCTTCAAAAGAATAATTATCAATTATATCTTTTGCTGTTTTACCTTCATCACCCATACGCATATCAAGCATTCCATCATGCATAAAAGAGAAACCTCTTGATGGATCATCTATCTGAGGAGATGAAAAACCTAAATCAAATAATATTCCATCCACCTTATCAACACCTTGTTCTTTTAAACATTCCTTTAAATTAACAAAATTTGAATTAAATATATGAAAATTATTACCAATTTCATTTAACTTATCTGTTGAATAGGATATTGCTTTTTTGTCCATATCAAAAGCATACAAAAAACCATTAGGAATTGCTTTTAATATTTCACTACTATGACCAGCATACCCTAAAGTACAATCTACATAAATACCATCTTTTTTTATATTAAGTCCTTCAATTGACTCGTTTTTTAAGACACTATAATGCAATATAAACACCCCTATTCACATAGTATTACAAATTTATCATAATATAATTTACTATTAAAGTATATTAAATTATAAGAATTTTACATCAATTTAACGTGTACTTCCCCATTATTCCTTAATATAAACGACAAAAAAGTAATCTTAATATTGAAAAGTAAATTCTTTTTTGCTAAAATATATGAGTACTGACGGAAGGAGAATAAGAATGGCTAATATTAAAAGTTCTAAAAAAGCAATTAAGGTTATTGCAAAAAAGACTGATAATAATCATGAATTAAAAATGAGAGTTAAAAACTTAATAAAGAACACTGACAAAGCCGTAGCAGCTGGAAATAAAGAAGAAGCTGTTAAAAACGCTGCCGATTTACAAAAATATATGGATAAGGCTGTTAGTAAAGGTCTAGTTAAGAAAAATACAGCTGATCGTAAAAAATCAAGAATAGCTCAAAAAGTTAAAGGTATGTAATTAAATTTCCATTTGGAAATTTTTTTATTAAAAAAATACTATCAAACGATAGTATTTTTTAATTGTTTAATTTTCTGTTTAAAATTTCTTTTGTTAATGTTGGATTAGCTTTTCCTCTTGTCTCTTTCATTACTTGACCAACAAAATAATCAAATAAATTTGTTCTACCATTATGGTAATCATTAATTTGTTGTTCACTTCTAGCAAGTACTTGATCAATTATTTCTTCAATTTGAGCCGCATCAGAAATCTGAGCATTATTAATATCAATAAACTCAGTTGGTTCTTTATGTGACTCTAAAACTTTAAAGAATACTTCTTTAGCTTGCTTACTTGATAATATACCTTTACTCAAGTTATCTAGAATAACCTTTAGTCTTGAAGGAGTAATAAAGAAATCTTTTATATTACTATCATCTTTATTTAACTCTCCAACAATTTGAACAGTAACCCAGTTAGTTGCTGTTTTAGCATCTAAACCAAGTTTTAAGCATTCATCAAAATAATCAGAAACATCTTTATCTTTAACTAATACATTAGCATCATATTCAGATAAACCCAAACTAACATATCTTTGTTTTCTTTCTAGGGCTAGTTCAGGAATAGATTTTCTAATTTCTTCTAACCATGAATCAGATATTTTATATTTAGGAATATTTGGTTCAACAAAATATTTATAATCAATTGCATCTACTTTACTACGCATATAAATCGTTGTTCCAGATTCTTCATCCCAACGACGAGTTTGCTGTAACATTTCATCATATTTTCCTGATTCTTTTAATTCTGTTTGTCTTTTTATTTCGTAGTTAATAGCATCTCTAACTCCACCAAATGAGTTAACATTTTTAATTTCAACTTTCGTACCCCAGTTAGATGGATCATTTTCATCTTTTGTATCATCCATAATAGATACGTTAACATCACATCTTATTTGTCCCTTTTTACTATCTGCTTCACTTATTCCTGCATATCTATAAATACTTCTCATATGTTCTAGGAAAGCTATTGCCTCATCTGCAGAATGAATATCAGGCTCTGTAACTAGTTCTAAAAGAGGAACTCCACAACGATTATAATCAATATTACTTGTAGTAAAGAAGTGATCTAAACTTGCAGCATCTTCTTCTAGATGAACGTTATTTATTCTTATTTTCTTAATTTCATTATTATATTCAAATTCTACTTCACCATAAATTCCTACAGGAATAGGCTTAGTTTCCTGAGTTAATTGGAATCCCTTTGGTAAATCTGGATAATAGTAATTCTTTCTTTCAAAATACATATATTCTGGTTGCTTACATTTTAGAATCATACTTGCCATTAGAGCTAATCTAACAGCTTCTTTATTAATTCTAGGAAGCGTTCCTGGAAAAGCCATATCAAGAGGTCTAACATTTGAATTAGGTACATCAGTAAATTCATTTCTTGCACTAGAGAATACTTTTGTTTTCGTTTCACTTACTTCACAGTGCATTTCTAAACCGATTTTAGTAATATATCCCATTATTTAACCTCCCTTGCAATTTGATTTTTATAATCCATTTTTGATTCAAGAGCATATGCGATATTTAATACATTTATATCATCATAACAATTTCCAGTTATATTAATACCAACAGGTAATTTACTTACAAAACCATTTGGAATAGTAATTGATGGGAAACCACCAAAGTTACCTACTTGTAGATGCTCATCTAATGTCATTGTATTAATATCTAATGGTTTATTTAAATCTTCAAACTTTCTTGCTGGACCAGTACTAACTGGACAAATAACAGCATCATATTTTTTATATAAATCTTTCCATGTATCAACAATTAATCTTCTAACTCTTTGAGCGTTTTTAAAATATCTTTCTTGATTTTCTTTTTGTAATACATATGAACCAATTACAAAACGTCTTTTAATTAAAGGACTAAAACCTTTAGTACGATGATTCTTAATCATCTCGATATAATTATCTCCCTCACCTCTTGGCCCAAATGATATACCAGTTAGATTAGATAGATTTGAAGACGCCTCTGCACTATGAATAACTCTATAAACGCTATATGAAGCATTAAGTAATTTTCTATCAATAGATACTTCTTCAACTTCCATTCCTAATTCTTTAGCTATTTCCAAAGTTTTATGGAAATTCTCTAAATGTTCTTTTAATTCATCCGAAGCATTTGGATAATTCTCTATATTACATATTTCTTTAACATAACACAGTTTTTTACCCTTAACATTACCATCTATTGAATCAGCAAGATGCATATCTTTTGAATCCCATGATGTCATATCATATGGATCTATGCCTTTCATAGCATCAACTACAATTGCAGCATCTTTTACATTACGTGTTAAACATCCTAATGTATCTAATGAAGATGCAAATGGAAATAATCCATATCTTGAAATCATTCCATAAGTTGGCTTATAACCGACAATACCACAATAAGCAGCTGGCTTTCTAATAGAGTCTCCTGTATCAGATCCCGTTGCATAAGGATATACTCCAGATGCTACTGCTGCAGCTGAGCCAGATGATGATCCAGCACATATTCTAGTTGGATCCCAAGGATTTTTCTGGACTCCTGTGTGACCGGTTGTACCAGTTCCACCCATACCAAATTCATCTAATGCCGTTTTATTAACCTTTATTGCACCAGCCTTATTTAAATTTTCAACAGCGGTTGCATTAAAGAAAGGAACATAATCTCTTAATGTGTTTGATGACCCAGTAGACAGAATTCCCTTTGTAGAATAATTATCCTTTACACCATATGGTATTCCAGATAATAAACTATCTGTAACTTCTCCGCCTTTTGCATCATCTAATATGGTTACAAAAGCATTACATTTTTCTTGAACTTCATGACTTAACTTTAAGGATTCTTGAACTAATTCATCACTAGTTATTTCACCCTTAACAAGCATCTCATGTAATTCCTCAATAGACTTATAATTGTTCATTATCCCACCACCTTTGGAACTACTACTTCTCTACCTTCGTAGTCATCACAGTTTTGTAATAATTCATCTATAGCAACAGATTCTTCTGGCTCATCTTCTCTTAATTCATAAACAAAATCATCTAAGCAATGAGTCATTGGCTCTACTTTATCTATATCAGGAATCTTATTTATTAAATCTATTTGTTGATCTATTATTTCAAATTCATCTAAAACCATTTTGTTTTCTTCATCAGTTAAACCAATTAATAATTTATCTGCGTAATCATCAACCATTTCTTTAGTAAATTTACTCATATTCATCTTCCTTTACTTAGTAAATACTCTTCAATAAAAAAGAGTCACTTAACAATACATAATTTTATCTTATTTTTGATGATTAAGCAAGTTATCACCAATAAAAAACTATAAAAGTATTTTAATACTTTTATAGTCTATTTTCAAACAAGATTTTAATCTTCAGTCTTTTTTTTACTTGTTGATTTTCTTGTCTTTTTTTCTTCAATTATTTCTACTGCAGGTTCATCTTTTTTAGAAATACTATCCTTAAATGTTTTAAATAATAATCCTACTCCAAAGAAGAACATAAGTAATGAAACAATGCCACCAACATAAGGTATTAATTCAATTAAACCAAATGCTACAACACTTGATAAAGCAGCAAGTGGGATACTATCATTATTTGCAAATTTAATAAGCAATAATCTTGTTACATAATATTGTCCAAACAATTCTGCAACGCATACTAAGATAATATATGCTACAAGTGCAAGCAATGCTACTGGAATAGTAAATACAAAGATAAATGAAATAGCAATAATAATAGGTGCTACAAATACAAATAGTAAACCATTAAATGCAGTCATAATATAGCCTGGACCATCAAGTTCAATTTTATGAAGTCTTTCTCTACTTCTTGATGCAACATATAGCAATGCAATTAGAATAACAAATCCAGTTGCCATATCAGATACCTTTGAAGCAAGTCTATCTCTAAATGAAGCTGATGCTCCATTATAATCTTCTGACTTATAATATTTTATATTATACTTTTCTTGATCTAACTTTCCATCAACTTTAGCGTCGTCATTTAAAACTAACTTACCCATGATAATAGTATCATCATCAATTAATAATTTGTCTGCAGCTACCTTTGCATCTCCATTAATAGTAATACCTCTTAAGTCGATCATTTCACCGCCAACATATAGGTTTCTTCCAACATTAGCTGAAACCTTAACTGTTTGACCAGCTACAAAGACATCTCTTTCTAATACTCCTTCAATAGTAACAGTTTGTCCTGCAATGAACAAATCTTTTTCGATAGTATCATTAATTTCTACAGTTTCGCCTGCATAAAAACCATATGTTAATGATGATTTTGATTTAATATTTTGTCCAGCTAAGAATGTTAAACCATCATTAGTAATCTCTTGTTCAACAGATTGGCCGGCATTAAATCTTAAACCATTTTCTTCACCAGTTATTTTTCCACTTTTAACTGAATCAAATAACTTAGCACTAACAGTAAGTGGTAATAATAATAGTACTAATACTAATAAAATCTTTTTAAAATTTTTCATTTTATCCATCCTTTCTTATAAAATTATACCATAATTAATTATGCGTTTAAATTGTTTTTTAGACTTTTTAATTTATTTAAAAACAATTCTTCATTATAATAATTTTTTGCAATAGATGGTGTTTTATATTTAGATACATCTTCAACAAAATCATCTATCTTCTTTCGTTCAGAGCTTGAATTAACTAATGTATCAATATTTTTATTTTTTTGACTATTTCTTAATAATTCTTCATAACTGATAATTGCTGTTTCTTCCTGATCCTTTTCATATGAAGTAAATTCAATTCTCGGCTTAGATTCTTCTTTTTCCAATTCTTCTTTTATTTTTTGGATATCATTATTCATATTATCCCCCACATTGTTTTTTTTCTTGTTAATTTTTTTTAATATCACTATAAGTAATATTATGATAATAATACACGATAGAACAAATATGTAATCATAAACAGATAAATTATTAATAAAATTTTTAATAATGATCACCTTCGTTCACATTTTATGCTAAATAAAAAGCAATGTAAATGTTGTTATTTATTATAACATTATTTTATTACATTGCAATTAATTTATTGCTCTTCAGATAGTACATATGGATTATCAGATGTACCTGTTCCTGTAAAGACAACATTCTTAGCTATATTTATAACTGGTCTTATTCCTCTATTTAAAGTACTAGGAGAATCAGTTTTAATACTTCCATCTTTATCAATTAGGAATGGATAATATCCTTTCTTTGCACTAGTCATTGTATAATAGCCAGTATCAAACGAAGCATTATATAAATAATAGTTTTGATTCTTTCCCTCAACCGGAGCACCAGCAGCAATTACCTCATCAATAGTAAGTAAGCCAATGTTTCCACGATAGAAAGTATTTAAACATTCAAAAGTAATAATTTTATCAACCATTACTCTATTATATGCTGTATATTTTTTACCATCAGTATCTAAAGTAAACTCATTACAAAAGTCACTTTTAGCAATATAATCGGCATATGGTTTTAATTCTTCTTCATAATATGCATTTAACATTTCAAGTGCATTTGAGTATTGGAATTCGTAACGGATTGCATCACGCTTAGAATAACTTCCAATCTCTCTTAAAAATCTATCTGAAACTAATTTAACTGAACCATCAGGATTAATTTTAACAATTCTCCAATTGGTATCAGCAAATCTTACCCAATTATTTTTTACATTACCTCTAAAATAATAAGATGTTCCACTTTCTTCATCTTTCTTAATTAACCCTTCAGACTCACTTGTTGCTTGTCCTAAAGGAGTTTTAGGTTCAAAAGAAATATTATTAAGTGTAAGAATTAAATCAGCAAAATAGCTCTTTTTAATTAATTCGTCATCTACACTAATTGTTCCATTAAACTCTTTACCAGATACTGTTAATTCATATGATTTCGTACTATTTGGTTGTATTTTTAATGAATCAACAATATTACCAATCAATATAGGTTTATCCTCTATTGATATGTCTTGTCCTTTTAGGCTATATGTTGCTTCTCCATTAATATCTTTAAAATAAATATAATAGAACTTATCTTCATCAGAACTATTTGTGACTGAAATAGTTAATTTTGTTTTCTCATTATCAAATTTATTACCATTTCTATAATTTATAGATAATAAATTATTTGTATTAACTACCAATGTTTCGTCAATAAATTTATCATAAAAAACATAACATGTTCCCAATAACAATAATGAAGTTATAGCAAGAGCAATAATATATAAAGGAAGTTTAAATCTTAATTTCATCTTAACATCAAGATTAATATCTTCAAGTTCAGAATAATCAGATATTTCTTCTACTTTGACTTTTTTCTTTTTAGTTTTCTTCTTCATATATCATCACCACCTTATAAATATAATTATAGATTAATAGAAAAAGAATAGCAACAAAATATACGATTTTATAGCATTAAAAAAATTGCTTATTAGCAATTTTCTATAACCAAACTCCGTATGTTACAGCAAGCATAGATAATAGGAATCCTATCGTCCAAAATAACTTAACTATATCTGGTTCCACCCATCCCAATTCTTCAAAATGATGATGAAGTGGCGCTTTTTTAAATACTTTTTTATTAAACTTTCTAATAGCAATTATTTGAATCAAACTTGATAATGTTTCAATAACAAATATACCACCAATAAGCAATAATGATACTTCGTGCTTAGTAAGGATAGCTATTGTAGCTAATGCTCCACCTAAAGATAGAGAACCAAGATCACCCATAAATATACGTGCTGGATGAGAATTAAATAATAAGAATCCTAATAAACCTCCAACAAGTAAGAATGAAAATATAGCTATTTCTTGATATCCTTCTAACCAAGTACAATTCCAAGCAATAATACCATAAGCAACAAATGCTATCGCAGATAAGCCACCGCATAAACCATCAAGTCCATCCGATATATTAACTGCATTTGTAGTACCTACCAACATTAAGAAAATAAATATACCAAAGCCCCAGCCTAAATTTATAGATATTCCTAAGAATGAGAAAGTAACTACTGAATCTCCTCCGCTCATACGATACAAGTAAAAAAACACTAACGCTATAGCCATTTCAATAAGAAACTTTGTAACTATAGGTAATCCAGCATTATTTTTAAACTTTACCTTTAAAAAATCATCTACAAAACCTAAACATGCATACGCTAAAAAGACAAATACTAAAATTATTAAATGATAGCTAATTTCAATACTACCCTTTATATATAACATGATTAAAGATAATATAACCGTAATAACAAAGATAAAACCACCCATTGTAGGCGTTCCCTCTTTTTTTAGATGTTTTTCCAAAGTCTTACTAACAGATTGGCCCATTTTTAATTTTCTAAAAAGAGGAACTAATATAAGACCACATACAGTGGAAATAACAAAACTTAGCATTACTGCCATTGCAGCTTTTGCAAGTACTAACATTTTTTATCACCCTCATCACGATTATACTACATATGTACATAGTAAATTAATCATTTTTACAAAAATATACAAACGATTTACACAAAAATCTACTTATTATAAAGAATTACATTAAATTTAGCTAATGTAGGTGCTAACACAGTAGCACATAATACTGCAAAAACTATAATTAAAATAAATATATAAAAGAACGCAGTAACAATTAGATTCATTTTATTTGGTTTTCCTGCTTTAGAAACAATATCTATTAATTCGTCTAAAGATTTCCCATTATTAGCTTCTTTTAATTTTTTAACTTTCTTTTCAGCATCTTTAAGATACATATTATTTACCAAGAACCCACAGCCAACACGCAATATTGGTAATGCAACTACTAAAATCAATTCTAAGAAAAATGATAGAATTGCATGAGAATCCATCTTTCTATAAGAAAAATATGCTGAACCAAATAAACAAAAACCTAAATTGAATTTTTTCTTTTTAAATTCATCATATTTATCCCCTACATAAGCTCTAAGCAATTTCTCGTCATCACTTATTTCTTGAGGGGCTTCAGTTTCCTTAACATCAGCAACATCAGGTTGTGATAATTCTTCTAATTCTTCTTCAGAGTCTTGTTGAACAGTTGAATTAGTTATTTGATTTATTCCCTCAACATTTGGAGGCGCAACTGGCTCAGGCACTTCCGGAACAGCCACTGGTTGTAAATCTATCACTTGATTAACCTCATTCATTGTTGGTTCAATTGGTGTAGCAATCTCCTCTACTGGTGCAACTGCAACAGGTGTTGATTCTACTGTTTGAACAACGGGTTCCACAACAGGTGCAGGAATTTCTACGACAGGTTGTTCAGGAATAACTGGTTGAACCGGATTTACTGTCTCAACAACAGGAATTTCTGGAGCAACAGGTTGCTCAATCGTAATAGGTTGTGGCATAACAGGAGTCTCTGCTACTGCCACTGGAGAATCAACCTGTACTGGTTCAGTATTTGCAATAGGAACATTATTTTGTTCATTATTAATTTGATTAATATCATTAATAATTGGGCCTAAATTAAAAGTCATTTCAGGATCAATTTCTATTTGCAAATCTTGATTGTTATCGACATTGTTATTTACTGCCTCTCCCATAATATTCTCCCTTTTTACTATTTGTTACCATTAATAATAACCTATTCTTTTTTAATTATATCATTTATGCAAAAAAAAATGAATATCATATATTCATTTTTTATTTTTTAAAAATACTTTGAAATTGCTCTACTTCATCGTTAAGCATTTCATCTGTTAATTTGGCATTTGCATCTTCCTGCTTACTAGAAATACCCTCAACCATTTTTATAGCACTTCCTTTTTCAACCTTAATAAAATTTGGTGCATATATTCTTTTTTCAGCAGGACCAATTGTACTATCTTCTGTTCTTTCTAATATATAATCATCAAGAACATTATTAAAGTATTCAAGTAATTTTTCATAGTCTTTATGACCATCAGATACTTTTAACACTTCCTTATTTTCACTTAATTCATACTTGTCTCTTACTATTTCATTATGATCTTTATCCCATATTTCTACATAGTAAATTTTCTTAACTTTGTTTTCTTTAGCAATCTCAATTGCCTTTTCTATAACACTTCTGCACCATGGACACATTTCATCACCAAAATATACATAGAATGATTCTTTGTTTTCAAGTTTTAAAACAATGTCATCAACTGTTGCATAAACAAACGGGTTAGCCTCTGGAATAGATACGGTTCTATATTTTCCTCCTCTTCCATTGTCCTTGTCATTTAGTGCTTCATAATCCTTTTTAAACTTTTTAGAATCTTCCGTTACTTTACTACTACATCCTGTTAATGAAATAACTAACATTAACATAAATACTAAAGTAATAATTCTTTTTTTCATTTCCTTCTCCTCCCTAAATAAATGATAACCTATCCTTGAATCCTATCATTATTTTACATTTTAAGTATATAATAAAAATCTACCCAATAAAAGGAATTTTACATGTTTTTTACAAAAAAAATAGCATTTTATAATGCTATTTTAATAATTCTTCTATAACAGAATCTAATTCACCTAAATCAACTAATTTGAATTCTATTTCTGTTCTAAGTTTTACTTCAACTTTATTCTCAGATGCCATTTTACCAACAGTAATTCTAACAGGTACACCGATTAAATCCATATCCTTGAATTTAACTCCACATCTTTCTTTACGATCATCAAATAAAACTTCATTCTTATAAATCTTGTTATATTTTTCATATAAGTCATTAGCAATCTTTACTTGATTTTCATCTTTAAAATCTGCCATTAAAATAGCTAACTTAAATGGCGCTATTTCCTTTGGAAGAATTAAACCATTCTCATCATTATTTTGCTCAACTATACTAGCTAATATTCTTCCTGGACCTATTCCATAGCATCCCATTTCAACATCTTGTGCTTTATTATTTTCATCAAGATATTTTAAATTTAATGCCTTAGAATATTTAGTACCTAATTTGAATAAGTTACCAACTTCAATTCCTTTTTTGAAATATAACTTACCACCACATTCAGGGCATGTATCTCCTTCTACAACTAAAGATATATTTCCTGAAATATCATAAGTGAAATCTTTTACATTACAATTCTTATAGTGATATCCTTCTTTATTAGCACCAACAATGAAATTTTTCATAGTTAACACTTCTTCATCAACAACTATTTTAGAATTTAATTTAATTGGTCCAGTATAACCAGGAACAGCATTAGATGTTGCAATTAATTCATCATTAGCAAAACCCAATTCTTTTGCATGTAATAATTCTAACACTTTATCTTCATTTAATTCTCTATCACCACGAATGAAGAATGTAACAAATTCTCCATCTACATTCATAAGTAATGCCTTAACTGTTTTCTTTGGATTAATTCCAAGATAATTAGCTACTTCTTCAATAGTTTTACTTTCAGGTGTAGCAACCATTTCTAAAGGTAATTCTTCTTCAGTATCCTTTTCATAAACAGTTTGAGCAACTTCAATATTCGCAGAATATCCGCATTTATCACAAAGGACTATTACATCTTCACCAATATCCGTTATAGCTTGATATTCTTCTGATAAATCTCCACCCATTGCACCAGTTGCACTAGTAACAATTTTATATTTAATTCCTAATCTATCATAAATATTATTATATGCTTGTTTCATTTTTCCATAAGATACATCTAATCCTGCTTTATCTTTATCAAATGAATAAGCATCTTTCATAATAAATTCTCTAACACGAATTAAACCATATCTAGGTCTTGGTTCATCCCTAAATTTATCTGCTTGTTGATAAATAGTAAAAGGTAAATCTTTATAACTTTTAACCATCTGTTTTGCAGCAATTGTAAATAGTTCTTCATGAGTTGGTCCTAATGCATTTAGTTTATTATATCTATCTGTTACTTTAAACATATCATTACCGAAAGCATCAGCCCTACCAGATGCTTCATAATAGTCCATTGGTATTAAACTAGGCATCAATAATTCTTGAGCACCAGCATTATCCATTTCTTCTTTGATAATACCTTCGATTTTAGATAATGTTTTAAATCCATTAGGCATGAACATATAAATTCCTGCTCCAACTTTTTTAATAAAACCTGCTCTTACTAAAAGAGAACCACTTACTGAGTCTTCATCTTTAGGATTTTCCCTTAATGTATAAAAATAACTATTACTTAATTTCATAATTACTCCGCCTTAAATTCCTCAAGCTTATTATCTTCATTTAGAATTTTATTAACTTGTTCAGTAGCTTTAGTTATCTTATCACTACATACTTTAGCTAATTTCATAGCTTCAGTATATTTTTCAATAGCTTTATCAAGTTCAACATTACCAGATTCTAATTCACGAACAATAGCCTCTAGCTCATTTAAATTCTCTTCAAAACTTTTACTTTTCATTTGATTATCTCCTTTACTGTCGCTTTTATTTCACCCTTCATAAATTTAATATTTAATTCATCGTCTTTTTTAAGCTTTTTAATATCTTTAATAATTTCATTTTCTTTCTTAACAACTGAATATCCTTTTTCTAAGATACCCAATGGATTCAATGCTTTTAATGTAGATAACAATACATCATAATTCTTTTTACATCCATCTATTATCGTTAAAGGATTTTTTAATATATATGCATCTTTAACTTTATCTAATTGAATTTTTTTGTTATCAATTATTGCAGTTATAACTCTATTATTTTGTTCTACTAAAGTATCCAATTTCTGCATCTTAACTTCATACATAGCCATTGGATTTTTTAGTATATATGATTGTTTTAAATTTCTCAATTCAATATATTTATTATTAACCATATTTTTAATATTTTTATTTAATCTAATCTTATACTGATTAATAATATTTAATGTATCCATCACTGTAGGAACAGCCATCTCAGCTGCACCTGTTGGTGTCGGTGCTCTAAGGTCCGCAACAAAGTCTGCGATAGTAAAATCTATTTCATGACCTACAGCGCTTATAACTGGTGTATTACATTCATATATAGCATTTGCTACTATTTCTTCATTAAATGCCCACAAGTCTTCAATAGATCCTCCACCACGTCCTACAATTAATGTATCTAGTCCAAAAGCATCTGCTTTCTTGATTTGCTCCACGATATTTGGAGCAGCACTTGCGCCTTGAACTAATGATGGGAATAATATAACTTCACAAGAAGGAAATCTTCTTTTAATCGTACTCATTATATCTTTAATTGCAGCTCCAGTTGGTGCTGTAACTACCCCTATCCTACTTGGATACTTAGGTATTCTTTTTTTATGTTCTGGTCTAAATAAACCTTTTTGCTCCAATTTCTTTTTTAGTTTTTCAAATTCAATATATAAGTTACCAATTCCATCTGGTTGCATAGACTCAACATATATTTGATAACTACCCGCAACAGGATATGCAGAAATTCTACCCACAACTAAAACATTCATTCCATCTTCAGGTTTAAATTCAATATTTCTAGCTGCACTTGCAAACATAACTGCATTTATTCTAGAAGTATCATCTTTTAAAGTGAAGTAAAAATGACCTGTAGTATGGTTTTTAAAATTAGAAATTTCACCCTTTAAATATACTCTATTTAAAAAAGCGTCTCTTTCTAAAACACCTTTTATATAATTGTTAAGTTCTCCTACTGTTAAATAATTTAGTTCCATTTCTATTCCTTAATAATCTTATCTAAAGTTGCATTAATAATTTTTCTAACTGAATCATCACTATAGTTCTTAGCTAATTCTAAAGCTTCATTAATAACAACAATCTCCGGAGTATTTGTATGCTTTAATTCATAAATAGCTATACGCATAATTGCTGCTCCAGTTTTATCTATTCTATCAATTGTCCAATCTTTCATATATTTATTAGCCAATTCATCTATTTCAGTTTGATGTTCAACCACACCATTTACTAATTCATTTATAAATTCATTTTGAATTTCAACGTTTTCTTTAATAACATCTTCAACGTTGTATTCAATCTTTCTATCTTTATAAATTTCTATTTGATACAAAATAACCATGCTTAATCTTCTAGCTTCATTTCTACTAATTGCCATAGACGTCACTTCCTGTGTTAATTTTACTAAAAAATGATAGAAAAGTCTATATAAAACAAGAAAAAGAATGGACTCCATTCTTTTTCATTCATATTTATTTCTTCGGCTTTTTAGGAACACAATTTTTAACAAAATATGCTCTTTTTATTTCCCCATCTATTTCTTTACGAAACATAACAGGTAAGTTAATATCTATTTCTTCCATAAGGTCAGTATCAAGAAATAAAAATACTTCATTATCACATTCTATTTCTCCAGTAAAACCATCAAATTTTATAACTTTACCAATACTATACTCCACGTGCCCCTCCTCTTCTTGCACTTTCTATTCTCTCTTTTGCTTGCATAGCTTCTTCAACTGCTCTTTGATCAGTATCTATTACTTCCATATGAATCTCATCGTTCATATCTACATAAATATACCAATCGTTATTAGCTTCAGCATATTTAAAACCATCCACTTTTACAGGCATAATGTAGTGATAATCGTTTCCTTCCAACATCATTTTTATTGAATGAACTCGATTAACAAAAACATTTAATTTTTCAATATTTGTTATAACCTTTACTACATCCCTAGCAGTCTCATATAATGGTAAATTTTCTTTATCAAAATTAATTGGAACAAATGGTTCATCTTTTGCTCTAGTTGCTAAAACTACATCTTTTTTCAATACATCTGTGTAGAAATAAGGCAATCCTTCACGTGGATCTTCAATACCCAAATCTACTTCTTCGGCATCATATGGTACAACTAAAGTTTTATGAATTACAACATTATCAATTGAATATGATGAATCATTTGATAACTCAATAATATCTCTAGCCACTTGCTGAATAACTTCATATAACTCAGCATCAGCAAATTCCGTAAAATCTTCTGCATTCTTATTAATTTTACATTGATGTGCAAACTGATTTAAAAATACCGTATTACCATTTCTAAATCCCGCTGCACGTGACACATACCTACCAGTCTTTGCATCCTCAAAACGAATAAAGAAACCATTTATATTTGTTAAACAGAAGTTTAATAATGTTTCAGCTTGCCCGCCAATTCTCATGCAAGAATCATCTCTTTCGCCAAAGGATAAATTACATGGATTAGTAAAATTGCCTAACACTACTCTTAATTGCTTTCCATTGATTTCATAAACTTTATTAATCGGTGGTATTGTTACACTTTTTCTTAAATAATTATTTTTTGAATATTCTACAGATTCATCAGATCTTATAGTACCCAGTGTTTTCTTAACAACACTATGTGCTCCTTCATTTGCAGCTATCAACAAAGCATCTTCTGGAGTAAGTATTTGTGAATAAACACTTGATATTTGTGAATATGCTTTAGACTTATTTATTACATCATATAACGATACATTTCCTAATTCATTTGACTTATTAATATGAACAAAGTAAGAAATAAATGTTGCAAGCTTATTTTCATCAAAATGAAGTTTTAAGATCTCATTATTATTAATAAAATCTAATAATCCTTTGGGTAATAAATGTAATTTCCTTTTTTGAAATATTTCCTTAAGCTTTGTAAAACTTTCCTCATCATCTAATAAAGCATATAATTGTTCTATTCTAATTGATGATAATACCTTATACATATCTAGTCCTGAATGGCCAGGTATCCACTTGCTTTTTATTTTCTTCTTGTACATATTAATTATAACATCACGATAATTATTTAATACTTCTTTGCTATAATTTTCCTCAATTATCTGCTCGCCAATTTCCCTAAATGAATACATTTCTCTTGCAACAACAGATTGAATATTTTTTAATTCGGCTCCTTTGTCAAAGTAAAATGCAAATAAATCATCAATTAAATCATCATCTAAACCTTTTTTCTTTAATCTATTTCTTAACTCCGTATTAAATAAAAGTGAACTATTTGGTAGCATAAGATTTTTAGTAACAAAGAAGTCAAATAAAGCTGCCTTATAACTTTTTTCATCATAAACAACTTCCAAATCTACATCTTGTACCAAATCATATGTTTCATGATAATTTTCTCTTTTCTTTGCTATATAATGATTTGCAATTTCTCTAAGTAAATTATTACTTTCTGAACTTGCATTATTCTTATATTCATTAAACACCCAAAAAACAAAAGTTCTTGGATCTTCTCTAAATCTTTTATCTATTTTTGGATGATTATCAAAAAATTGTTCATCTAATTCTCTTATAATATCATTAATCAATTCCATAGATAGACTATCGTGTTCTATTTGATATTTTATTTTAGTAAGAATATCAATTATATCACTATTTTGAATTTCAAATTCTTTTTGTTTAATGTTATCATAGGCTGCTGCAATATCTATAAAAGAATATGCCTGAGTATCAAATAATGACATCAATTTATTAAATTTATCATCATCTAAAGAAATAATAGGATTAATACTTTGAGTTTGAATATATTTTAATATAGATATTCCAAATTTTTTCTTTAATCTTAATGCGTGTTTATAATTTAAATTAAAATAATTACAATAAAATTCCAACATTACTTCTTTGTTTTCTTCAGTTAATTCTTCAAGTATTTTAAAATCTTTTCCAAATAAATGATTAACTAATGGTAAATAGTCTTTACGTTCTATATAGTAATTAATTAATTCATTACTTTTAAATAAAATACAAGATTGCTCCTCAATTAATTTTCTATAAAAATATTCGCTTTCGCACACATGTTTATATATACTTTTAAGCAACGGTTTCCTTATATCCAAAGTTCGTATTGTCTTTAAAAACAAATCATATTTTTTTGCCTTTAATAACACTTGAGAATAAGTATAATCTATAAAAGTTCCAGTATCATCATTAGGCATTAATTCTATTTCATTATCCGATTTCAAAAAATCTTTTATTAATTTATTAGATTCCTCAACTAAAAGATATGAATCATCAACATATATTTTTTTAGTATATTTACATTCTAGTATAGCTTTTAACAATTTTGGATATTTAGCAACAGAAAAATTATAATAATTGATTCTATCCATATAAACTGGATCTTCAGCATTTATTTTATCAACAATAGCATCAATATACTTAGAAGCTTCTTTGCTGTCAAGAATTGGTTTTATCTCACCCTTATCAATCAATGCATTGCATACACTTGGATCCTCGATTGCAAACGTATCACTTTTTTTGAATGCGGCAATTGATTTAATAGTAACTTCATTGCCTCTATTAATGTGTTCACAAAGTTCATGATTTATTTCATCTCTAGTTTTAAGG
Organism: Caryophanales bacterium; assembly: GCA_016288635.1. GTDB lineage: Bacteria > Bacillota_I > Bacilli_A > RF39 > UBA660 > JAEEKZ01. The sequence continues at coordinate 7,600 of JAEEKZ010000061.1, read as the reverse complement.
CCACGTTTTTCAACTGCATAAGCTAGACTATAATCACCTTTTCTTAATAAAGCCAATAGCATTTCATTTATTTGTGACTCATTAAAATTAATAGCTAAAAATTTATAGAGATCCTCTTTATTTAAAACACATCCTTCCCATGGACATTTTGGATCAGTAATTAATTCATAAAATCTCATTTTAATTGGAGCTGTTACTAAAACTTTATATGGTAAAACTTTTGAGCCCTTTAAAATAGCATTATATGACAATTTATCACAAAAATGAGTAAAAATAGTAAATACATAGTCTCTACTTTCTAAAAGAGCTAAAGGGAATCCAAGGGAATCCCATGGATAATCCTTCATTAGACGCGTAAATAAATTTAAATGTTTTTTACCCAAATGTATGTATTTAGCATTTGCTATAGCATCATACTGTTTGGCATTTAATATCCATTCTAAATCAGTAGCATTAATAATTTTGCTAGTATATTTATATTTATTATAATCAAATCTTTTTTTAGCCACCTTTTCTAGTTCTTCATAATGAGAACTAGTAATATATTCTTCCTTAAAAGAATCCATACTCGATGGAACGAAAGTATTATCAAGCCAAATAAAAGCTTTATAATAAGTTAGTGAGAATGCTTCATCCTCGATATAATAATCATCTTTGATTTCTCTATTTACAAAATTTAATATGTCATGATTCCAAGTACGATAGTCTAGCGTTAACATTTTAACAAGCAAAGATTTTAATTCCATATCAAAAATAATGAGACTCTTCTCATTGTCATCAAAATGAAAATCAAAATGAGTAATTTTATTTTTAATTTTTTCTCTCACTACTATTACTATCCTTTATACACTATTGATTTTATCACATAAATACTAAAAAAGAAACAAACTACTTTGTTTCTTTTTTATATATTTCTTTTAATTCAATTAGTTTATTTAGAGCTTCCATTGGAGTTGTATTCATTGGATCCAACTCTTTAATATATTCTTCTAATTTAGTAGGTTCTTTATTTTCCTCAAAACTCATAGATAATTGAACATTATTATTGACTTTAATACTTTTCTTACTCTTATTATCACTTTCATAATATTTAAGTATTTCTGATGCTCTAGTAATAATATCATCTGGTAAATCTGCTAACTTAGCAACATGAATACCATAGCTCTTATCTACAGCTCCAGGCTTAATTTTATGTAAGAATGTTAGTTTATCATTTTCTTCAACTGCAGAAACATGTATATTTTTTATTACACTTATTTCCTTACTTAATTCTGTTAATTCATGATAATGAGTAGAGAATAAAGTAAAACACTTTATATTCTTGCTAACATACTCTAAAATGGCCCTAGCAAGGCTCATACCATCAAATGTAGCTGTTCCTCTACCTAGTTCATCAAATATTAATAAACTGTCTTCTGTGGCGTTTATAATAGCATTTCTTGCTTCTTTCATTTCAACCATAAATGTTGATTCGCCACTTACTAAATCATCTGATGCACCAATACGTGTATAAATCTTATCTAAAATAGGCAATTTAGCGCTTTTAGCGGGCACAAATGAACCCATTTGAGCCATTATAGCTATAAGAGCATTTTGACGCATATACGTTGATTTACCGGACATATTAGGACCTGTTATAAGAAGAGTAGTTGTATTATTATCCATATCACAATCATTAGGAACATATTCATTCTTTAATGATGAGGCAATAATTGGATGTTTTCCTTCTTTTACTTCAAATATATGATTAGTATTTAAAGTTGGTCTAACATATCCATATTGATCAGCTACAACTGCTAAACTGGTTATAGCATCTATTTCACTTATAACATCAGCAGTTTGCTTAATAAGTAATATATCTTTTTTTACTAATTCTTTTATTTCTACAAATAATTCATATTCTAAATCTATTATTTTTTCTTCAGCATTTAGAATTAATGATTCTTTTTCTTTTAATTCAGGAGAAATATATCTTTCAGCATTAGCTAATGTTTGTCTTCTTTCAAAGCCAAATTCAGGTTTAATTTCACCTATCTGTCCTTTAGATACTTCAATATAATATCCAAATACTTTGTTATATCCAACCTTTAAAGTCTTAATACCAGTCTTTTCTTTAATTTCATTTTCAAAACTAGCAATAAACTCTTTTCCCCCACTACGGATACTTTTTAGTTCATCAAGTTCTGCATTATAACCTGACTTTATCATTCCTCCTTCTTTAACCCCAACAGGAGCATCAGGAGAAATAGTTCTCTCTAATAAATTATAAATACTTTCATGAGTATTAATTATATAATCAAAACCAAGATTTTTAACAATAGATTTAATCGCTGGCAATACACTTAAACTTTGTTTTAGTTGTAATAAATCTCTTGCATTAAATGATCCATTAGTCAACTTACCAGTTAATCTTTCTAAATCATATATTTCATATAAAGCATCACATAGTTGTTCCTTATAAATAAATTCTGTATTAAGTTTTTCAATTTTATTATATCTATCATTTATTTTATTTATATCTTTCAAAGGGTTCATTAACCAATTCTTTAATCTTCTTGAACCCATTGCTGTCTTACATTTATCAAGTAACCATATTAAGGAATACGTTCTTTCTTTTTGCCTAATGGTTTCAAATAACTCTAGATTTCTAACTGCATGAATATCCATCTCTAGATATTCTAATTTATTAACAACCTTAACTTCACTTATATGGCTTAAATCTTTTAATTGATCTACTTTAAGTAAATAGAATAAATGTTTAATACCCATCTTAACCATATTATCAACAGAGTTATCTAGCCAAGGTATATCTTCATCATCTAAAGTATTGCTATTAATATCTATTTCTAAACCATAATTATTTTTTAATGTATTTATTAAATTAACATTTAAGTTATCTAATAAAACTAATTCTTTAATTCCTAAATTTAATATTTCATTTATAATCTTTTCATCATTATTTTCTAATTTAATACTTGATAAATTACCAGTAGAAATATCTAGAGTAGTAAGAATATAACATTCACTAAATTTAATTAAACTAGCTATTAATGATTCAGAATGAGAATCTAATAATTCAAAATCAGCAATAGTACCTTTACTAACAACACTTATAACTCCCCTTTTAACCATTCCAGTTGCTTTTTTAGGATCTTCTAACTGTTCCACTATAGCAACCTTATATCCTTTATTAACCAGTCTTTCTAAGTATTGCTTAACAGCATGATGCGGAACTCCACACATAGGCACTCTTTCTTCTAATCCTGCAACTTTACCAGTTAATGTTAGTTCTAGTTCTCTTGATGCTGTAATACCATCTTCAAAAAACAATTCGTAAAAATCCCCTAATCTAAAGAATATTAAAGTATCAGGATATTGATCTTTAATCTCCATCCATTGTAACATCATAGGACTAAGTTTTTTTCTATCTACTTCTAATCTATTCATACTTCTACCACTCGTATGAATTATTATACCAACTCTATTTATAAAACACAATTAAACACATAAAAAAAATACTGAATTAATCAGTATTTCTCATTCTTATTTATTAGGACATGTATCCATATCTAAAGTTTTATCACCAAAGAAGAATGGTACATATTCTACTGCGTTATAGCATTTTCTTTTATAACGATAAACTTTATATCCTAATCCTGTACAAGAATCAACAGTTCCATCTTTATACTTTTCAGTATGTTTAGCAATACAGAACATTGGTTCTTTGTTAGAACGAACCTTATACAAATCATATAAGCAAATGCACATCCAAGCAATTAAAACAAACCAAAGAATAAAGTTTGTAACTCTATAGAAAATAGATTTTTCTTCTTTTTCCTTCTTGTTCTTTTTCTTCTTATCGAAGAATTCTTCTTCTGCTTCTTTTCTTTCTGCCTTTTCTACTTCTTCGTTAGTTTCTTCAACTACTTCTTCCTTTTCAACTTTCTCAACTTTTTCAGCATTCTTTTTCTTTGCCATTCAAACTACCTCCTTACTTTTTATCATTGAAACTAAATTCGTCATCTATTAATCTATTAACATCATCAGAATTTAATTTTTGATCATTTACAATTCTAATAACAGTTGAATATAAAACTCTAAGTCTTAATTTATCAACATCAGTCATATTAACAAATTTTAATCTAACTGGATATCCACAATCTAAATATAATAATAATTCTGCTCCAGATCTACTAAATATTATAGAACAAGTGGATACTGATTTATATGGTATCATATAAATCTGTCTTTTGAAACCAAAACTATCAAATAATACAACTTTTTTATCAGAAAATACACCATGATCTGTTAAAGTCTTATATGCAGCTAGTATTTTTTCATCATCAAATACATAATCTTTAATATATTTAGGTAAATTCTTTTTATCTACCACTCTTGAAAAATTAAAATATTTGGTGATTTCTTTGTATTTAATATATGCCACAATATCACATCCTACGACTTAATTATATAATATTTTGAAAAAAAGTAAATAACAATGAAGTTATTTACTTTTTTCATCATACTATTTCTTCATTGATAAATAATTAAATTATTCTTCAACTTCAGTTTCGTTAGAATTAGATTCAGTTGATTCAACATTTTCAACTTTAGATTCTTCAGAAGGAACAGTTTCTCCAACTGTTTCTTCTTCAGTTTCCTCTACTGGTTCAGAAGTTTTTGCTTCTTCCTTTGTAGTGTCTTCTTCAGTTTCTTCAACAACTATTTCTTGTTCTTCAACTTTAGTTTCTTCTACTGGTTCAGAAGTTTTTACTTCTTCATCAATAATTTCTTCTTCAACTTCTTCAACAATTACTTCTTGTTTTTCAACTTCAGTTTCATTGTTAACTATGTTTTCAGAAGATACTACTTCAGTAGTTACATCTTCAGCAACGTTAGCTGTTTCGTCAATTACTTGATTATCAACTGCTTCATTTATGATAGTTTCATTTAATTTCTCATCAACTTTAATTGATTCGATTTCAGATTCTACACTCTTGCCAACTTCCTCAGGCATTTCAATGTCATCAGGAGATTTTGTTATACTAACGTTTAATTCTAATTCTGGATTATTTAATTCAGATTCAGACATACTATCAGTAACACTTCTCAATTTAACATTTGCAGATGCCATACGCATCTTACTTCCACCAGGTAAAGTCACATAATATACAACTTTTATTGAAGATCCTGCTGGGAATAGAGATGCATCAACATCATATTTTCCATCTAAATCCTTATAGATGTATCTTTCACTTGCAGGTATTGAAGTATCTGCTGTTGGATCAGAAGTATATTTCTTAAATTCTTGATTATTTACATAAATAGTAAGTGGATGAGAAGAATCAATTTGAACTGTACCATGTTTTACTTCTCCGTTTACTTCGAAGTCTCCAGTCATTTCAGTAACACCTTGTTCTGTCCATTCTTCTTTTGGTACATCAAGGGCAGCCTTAATAAATCCAAATATTCTTTCTAGGTCTTCTTGTGTAGTTGCAGATTCATATGCTGTTCCACCGGTTTGATTACTAATGTTATTTAATACAGCCATTTCGCTTGCGCCAACACCGAATCCTATTGAATAAATCTTAGCTGGTAAATTCTTAAGACTTGTTACTTGAGAATCATAATTATCTCCAGTATTTTCACCATCAGTTAAGAATACAACTATATTTTCATTTCCATTTGATTTTAATGAGTTCAATGCATCTTTTGCAGCAGTGAACGCTTCTTTATAAGGTGTTGCACTATTATATGGATAATCATTTAAATCATCTAATTTATCTTTTAATCCATTATTACCATTAACATCATTATAATTACCTACAACGCTACCAACTATATTGGCATAGTTTGTATTGTTTCTTGATCCAAATGTATAAACTGCTAATTTAGAATTATTTGTATTATCATTTACTGATGGGAATATCATATCAATAAATGTCTTTGTAGCAGCCTTAGCATCTACAAATCTTGAAATTGGAATAGGATTATTAGACTCATCAGCACAATATCCATCTCCTGGATCGTATACACATGTATATCTATTTCCTGTTGGATTCTTAGTACATACAAATCCATTATTCTCATAAGTAGATATACCATACTCACTAAATGAACCATAACGAGGTACGTTCTCAACTATTGTCTTTATGAAATTTCCATTACAATCAGTTGTCTTATATCCCATACTTCCTGATTCATCAACTAATACGATAATATTATATCCCTTAGTATTCGGAGTCTTTTGTACAAATGATACTTCTGTTTCAATCATTTCAGTTATTGGTTCTTCATCATGATAAATTACATGATTTTCTTGGTCATCATTTAGGTAAATTGTAGATTGAGAAGAAACTGTTTGACCAGGAACTGCTCCTTCACCTTCAACTGTTACTGTAATAGTTACTACTACAGATTCTCCAGCTGGTATGCTTCCTACTACAATTCCACCATCAGATAGACTACCAGTAACGCTTACGCCATCTGGTGTAGCTGATGCTGATGTTGTTATTGGTGAATCAGCTAATAATTGGTCAACTATTGTAATTGGATCACTATCATCAGTTCCATTGTTAGTAACTGTTATAGTAAATGTAATGGTATCACCATAAGATAATTTATCTCCTGATTCAACATCTACTGTCTTAGTAGCTCCTACATCAATATTTTGTTGTCTCTTTCTCCATGAACCAGTAAATTCAACATCATGGTCTGGCATATCGAATTTGTTATCAGTTACTGTAACATCATCAGTATTCCATCCTTCGAATACATATCCCGGTAATCCAGGAGCATCGGCTACTGTTACTTCAGTGCCATATTCAACATCAGTTCTTCCTGCTGGTAATTCTGGTAATGTTACTCCTTCAATAGAGTTTTCATAACTATAAGTTACATCACTCTTAGCAACATCCCATTGAGCATATAATGTTAAGTTATCAGTTAATTTAACTGTATCTTTATCATCATAATATGTGCTTTCACCAGCTGCATCAGTAGTCCATTTAACGAATGTACTTCCTGTCTTAGTAAATGCATTTTCATTTAATACTGTATCAGTATTATAAACAGCTGTTTGTTTAGCCATTGTTCCACCAGTATTTCCATTACCATTGAATGTAATTACTGGGTTAATTGTAAATTTACCAGTTTTATATGTTACTGTGTAATTTCCTTGTGTAGCATCTCCGCTTGGTGTAATTGTGTATTCACCAACATTTTCACCAGTCGCTCTAGCTACTGTATAAGTAATTGTATCTGTTCCAAGTAATCCTGTTACTGTTGCTGTTAATGTTGGATCAGATTCTCCATAAGCCTTAGAATTATCATTAGCTTTTACAGTTACAGCTACTGCTGTTACTTTTAATGTTCCAAGATTTTCTGTTGTTACTTCATAGTTATCAGCATTTGCTGTTCCCCATGAAATTTCATATGTATTTGATGTTTCTCCTACATTTGTTTGTGTTCCTGTTGTTGTTACTGTTGCTGTTTCGTTATTTACTAATCCAGTTAAGCTTCCAGGAGCTGTTAATGCATTTCCATCATATACTTTTTCAGCACTTTCAGTTGTTACTGTAAGTGGTGCTTTAGTAATCTT
>JAEEKZ010000060.1 GCA_016288635.1 Caryophanales bacterium | reverse complement strand
TAAAAAATATATCAAGTTAAGTGATGATGTATTTGATGCCTTAGTAGAATTAAAAAAATTTAATCGTGAAAATATTTACAGTAGAGCATATACTCAAGAAGAATTATTAAAAATGGAAAAGATGTTCTATACTTTATATGCCAAATTTTTACATGATGTAGAAACTAATAATACTAATTCAATTATATATAAATCATATTTAAATAATATGTGTGAAGAATATCATAAAAATACTAATGAAAGAATTGTTTTAGATTATATTGCTGGTATGACTGATGATTACTTTAAAATGCAATATGATTTAATAAATGATACGGAATTGTGATAAGTTATGGAATATAAGAAGTATTGTCATGATGCATATAATTTGCATGTTATAAAAACGGATAAATTTAAAGGTGTTCGCATTGAAATTCAATTTCGTTCAGTGATAGAAAAAGATGAAGGCGTTAAAAGATCAATGTTAGTTGATTATTTAACAGATATTTGTAAAAAGTATCCGACACATAAGGATATGTCTATTAGATCTGAAGAATTATATAACCTTGGAGTTTATGGTTCTCCGAGTAAAACTGGGAATATAATGAATTCTTTTATAGTCGCAGATTTTATCGCACCAAAATATATTAGTGAAAATAATTATTTGGAAGATGTTGTTTCTTTTTTGTGTGAGTTAATCTTTGAACCTAAAGTAGAGAATAATGAGTTTTCTGAAGTTGAGTTTAATGTGGTAAAAGAAAAGATAAAATTAGATGCAGTTTCTGTTGAAAATAATCCAGTTAGAAAATCATTAAAAAGAGCAATAGAAAACGTATGTAAAGGCACTAGGACTTCATATTTTTTATATGCTGATTTAGATACTATTGATAAAGTTACACCAAGAAGTTTGTATGATTCATATCTTAATATGTTAGAAAATGATACTTGTGATATATTTGTTATCGGAAATGTGGATGATAATGTATTAGATGAGTTGTTTAAAAAGTATTTTGTTTTAAAATCTAGAAATAATGGTTATTTTGATCTATTTGTTGATAATCCATTTAGTAATAAGACAAATGTCATTGAAGAAAAAGATAAATTTGTACAAACAAGTTTAAATATTATTTATAATATTAAGACATTAACTGACTTTGAAAGAAATATTGCTTTTCCTGTTTTTAACTATCTTCTTGGTAGCGGTGGATTAACTTGTAAATTGTATCAAACAGTTAGAGAAAAGAATTCTCTTTGCTATAGTATTGGAAGTATGTTTTTAAGGTATGATAACTTATATATTATTCAGGTGTCTTTAGAGGAGAAAGATAAAGAAAAATCGATTTCTTTAATTAAGAAATGCGTTAAAGAAATGCAAGAAGGTATATTTAGTGATGAAGAAATTGAAGAAGCAAAAATGAACTTAATAAATTCTATAGATTCTTCTTTAGATAGTAATATTTCAATATTAAATAATTATGTTTATAATTATATAGATAATGTTCCTTTGCTAGAAGAAAAAAAAGAATTAATAAATAGAGTAACGAGAGAAGATATAATAAATATCGCGAACAAATTGAAGATTAATACTATTTATAGTCTTGTTGGAGAACAAAATGAAAAAGATAGAGATTAAAGGCGTAGACGAATATATTTACGAAGGGCTATGTGATAATGGGCTGAGGGTTTTTATTTGGCCTAGTGATAAAGTTAAATCTACGTTTGTGACCTTAAATGTAAAATATGGTTCAATCCATACTCACTTTAAGGTTAATGGGAAAGAAAAAATAGTTCCTAATGGTACGGCGCACTTTTTAGAACATATTAAATTTAATGAAAAAGATGGAGTAGCTCATGATTATTTTCAAAGTTTAGGTGCAGATACAAATGCTTTTACAACGTTTGATTATACTTCTTATATGGTATGGGCAACAAAGAACATTGATTTATGTTTAAACCATTTATTAGATTTTGTACAAACACCATTTTTTAATAAAGAAATGATAGAAAAAGAAAAAGGAATAATTGTACAAGAATATAAAATGGGTAGGGATAAAGCGTATACTGTTGCTGGTTTTGAATTTCTTAACTGCTTATACAAATCATTTCCAGTAAAGAATTTAATAACGGGCAATGAAGAAGAAATAAACTCTATTAATATTGAAAATGTTAAAGATGTTTTTGATAATTTTTATGTTCCTGAAAATATGTTTTTATGTGTTACGGGAAATGTTAATCCTGAAGAAATAATGCAAATTGTTAAGAAAAATCAATCTGGAAAGAAGTTAAATAAATATATTTCTGAGATTATATTTCCAAAAGAACAAGAAAAAGTTTCAAAAGAAAAGATGGTATCAGTAGGTAATGTTTCTATACCACTTTGTAAGTATGGTATTAAAATATCTAGAGATATTTTTAAAGAATATGATAGTAGGGAAGTAAGATTATATTTAAGATTATTTGCTAGTATGTTATTTTCAAATACGAGTGATTTTAAGAATGATATAATTAATAGCAATTTAGCTAATTCATTTGGCTGTAGTATTATGGATGATACAGTATTTTACAGTATGGTATTCTCATTTGATTCATTACATCCTGATGAAGTCATTAAAAAAATTAAAAATGAGTTAAAAAATATTAAATTAGATGAAAAAGATTTTAAGAGAAAAATTAAATCAAGGATAGCAAATTACATTTTAGAATTTGAGGAAATTGAAAATGTTAATTATTTAATTCAGGATTATATCATCACTGATGATAAGATAATTGATAATGTTAGAGATTTATATGAAAAAGTAAATATAAATGGCTTGAAAAAGATAATAAAGAGAATTGATTTTTCTAATTCAACTTATTATGTAATGAATCCCAAGGCGTAAAGAATTGTGTATATATAAACACGATTCTTTTTTTATTCTTAAAAATGTGATATTATGTTCTTAGAGTAAAGAAGGTTATGTAGCATGAGTAAATTCAAGTTAATTATGTTATTGCTTTTAATAATAATCCCGCTTGATGTATGTAATGCCATGGGTTTGAAACTTGAACAAGAGAGTGTTGGTGATAACGAAGTATCGCTTCTTGTAAAGTATACTAAGAATCCATCTGAGGCAGATTTTAAATTTGTAGATTTTAGTTTTGCTGTTAAATATAGCAAAGCCAAATTTGTTTTAAAAAGTGCTGACATTCTTTTAAAGGGAGACTGGAAAAGTTCTAAAATCAATGATTCAATTAGATATTATTGTATGCAATCAGCAGATGCGTTTAAGAAAAATGATGAAAATTTAGTGAGACTTACTTTTGAGTATAGTCAAGAGAAAGAAAAAATATATGGATCAGAAATTGGTTTAGAATCAATCACTTTGATGGATGCAACTAATGATTTATATACTGCGGATAAAAGTTTTTTAACATTGAAGGAAGCGGATGTTAATTCAATTGATAAAATAATGATTGCCAAATGTGCATTTGGCGTAATAGTTGTTTTGTTGGGAATAAAGGTTATTTTGAATAAAATGTATGGTAATAGTATTACGTCTACTGAGTTGCAAAAAATGGATGATAAATATAAGAAGAAAATGTATAGCGATGTGCCAACAGATATTAATAAGAATATTAGGCAATAAAAGAAAAAGATATATTCCTTTTTCTTTTTTTTTTTGATATAATTATTTTTAGAATAGAGGTTGATGTGTGTGATAGGATCAATTGATAAAATTAATGATAATATTCTTGAAGTATTATTTAATATTGATATTAGTAAAGTTGACAATTTAGTTAACTCTTTTGTGCTTATTAAAGATAAAACAAAAAACTATATCGGTGAAGTAAGTGGAGTAACTAAGGATAGAGCTCAAATTACTTTAATTGGACAATATGTTGGAACAACAATTAGATATGGAGTTTCATCTAAACCATCTTTTGGTGCAGGAGTTTATTTAATTAGTAAAGAATTTATTCCTACAATTGTGGGTACTACTAAAGGTCATTTAATCATGGGTAATAGTCCAATCTATGATACTCCGATTGGTATGTCATTAGATAATTTCTTTGGACAACATTTTGCAATATTTGGATCTACTGGTTCAGGTAAATCTTGCAGTTTTGCTAGAATAATGCAAAATATTTATGAGCAATTTGCTCCTAAGAATGCAAGGTTCATTATATTTGATGCCTATGGTGAATACCACCAAGCATTCCAAGGATTAACTGGGTTTAAGGCTATCACAACAAATACTCAATCACAAGATGAGATGTTAAAAATACCTCTATGGTTATTGGATACTGATGATATAGCATTATTATTAAATGCTACAACTAGTAACCAGCTTATATTTATTGATAAAGCATTAAGATTTGTTAATATCTTTGCTCAAGAAGAGGAAAATGTAATTTTATATAAAAATAGTATTATAGCAAAAGCATTGCTAGAATTATTAATGAGTGGTAGAAATCCAGTTCAAATAAGAGACCAAATTATATCATTGCTTTCTAAATATAGTACTGCAGATTTAAATCTAGATTCTAAAATAGAACAACCTGGTTATGTTAGAACACTTAGACAGTGTTTATTAATTGACCAGTCTGGTAAATTAAACGCAATTGAGTTAATTGAGGCATATCTTGAAACTTTCGTAGTAGAAAATATGAAACTTAATTTACCGGATGGAACATTTAAATATACTTTGAACGATTTACTTGATTCATTAGACTTTGCTTTAATTGATGAAGGTATTTGGAAGAGTGAAGATGTATATGACTCTACAAACTTCTTAAAAGTTAGATTAGAGAATTTAATTAAGAGTGATGCTAAACATTACTTTGATATTGATTATGTTACTAAAGATCAATTCTTAGTTAATTTATTCTTGATGCCAGAGACTAATCAATTGGCACAAATTATTAACTTTAATATTAACTATGTTGATGATAGATTTGCGAAAGTAGTAACTAAGATTTATACAAAACTATTATTTGAATATGCGAAGAATTTAGAGGTTAGAGCATCAATCCCATTTAATATTATTTTGGAAGAAGCACATAGATATGTTCAAAATGATAGTGATGTTAAGATTATCGGATACAACATTTTTGAACGTGTTTGTAAAGAAGGAAGAAAGTATGGCGTATTGATGGGATTCATCTCTCAAAG
>JAEEKZ010000059.1 GCA_016288635.1 Caryophanales bacterium | reverse complement strand
TTAGATGCGGTATATGAACCAAATCAAGCTTTTTGTCTTGAAAGTGACAAAGAAGTTTCTGCATATTTATTACTTGATATTAATAAATTGTTAAGAATCGGATATGAAAAGAATGGTTCTTGTGTTGAGCCTATGGCTGTTAAATTTACTTTATATCCGAATGCAGATAAGTTAATGATTAAAACAGGAAAAAGTGCTAAAGAAGGAAAACTAGTATATATTTATTATTCAGATGGAAGTAAAATCAACGAACAAGATGAATATATGAGTTTTTATTATAGAACTAAACTTCCTAAAATTGCACGTTTAAGCGATATGGTTGTTCCAATTAGTATTGAACAAATACGCACTAGAATAGCAAATTTGCCTGATTCTGAAGAATTAGATTTTGTGGAAGAAAATAAAATTGATGAAAGAAGACTTGAAAGACTTATAAATGAATTTTTAAATGGTTTTCAAACTCGTGTGATACCGATGTTTCCCGATCATTTAGAGGAATCTGATTCTGGTGATCAATTTTCTGGAGAACCGGTATTTACACTTGATCCTTCTGATACCAAAGGTGCTGAAGAAGCAATAAGTGTTAAACTTAATTTTGTTGGTAGAAAAGGAAGAGTTAGATTAAGACATAAAAAAGGGGAGTAATCCTCTTTTTTGGTTGTTTAAATAATGTGTTATAATTATTATTAGTTATATCATATTAGGAGGTAGTTATGTTTGCTGATACACATGCACATTTATATAGTGAGTACTATGATAATATTGATTTTGTAATAAACGATGCTAATAACCGTGGAATTAAATATATTATTAACGCTGGAATAGATGCTAATAGTAATAAAGAAGTACTAGAATTAAGTTCTAAATATCCTAATCTTTATTGTGTTCTTGGAGTTCATCCTGAGGATGTAGATACTTATTATGATGCTGATCTTCAATATATTATCGATAATCTAAATAACCCTAAGGTTGTTGGTATTGGTGAAATTGGTTTAGATTATTACTATACGAAAGAAAATAAAGAAAAGCAGATAGAGATATTTTGTAAACAGTTAGAGGTTGCAGAAAAATACAATTTACCAGTTGTAGTTCATTCTAGAGAGGCTACTCAAGATACAATAGATTGCTTAAAAAAATATAAAGTAAAAGGTGTGATTCATGCTTTTAGCGGAAGTTTGGATACAGCTAATATTTATATAAAAATGGGATTTAAACTTGGTGTCGGGGGAGTCGTTACCTTTAAAAATAGTAAATTGAAAGAAGTATTTAAAGAAGTAGATATAAGTAATATTGTTTTTGAAACTGATTCTCCATATTTATCTCCTGAACCTCTTAGAGGAAGAGTAAACAATCCTGGAAACGTTGACCATATTGTTAAATTTATTTCAGAATTAAAGAATGTAAGTATTGAGGAGTTATCTAAAGTATCTATGGATAATGTTAGATACGTTTTTGACAAAATACATATATAAATGATATAATTCTAATAGTCGGAAAGGTGTTCTTATTATGAAAACAAAAATTAAATTTCTTGTTCAAATCTTAATTATAACTTGTTTGGTTTCTATAGTAGGAACAGCTAGTTTTGTTAAGAGCGTTAGAGTTGAAAATAATAATGTTAATAAAACTATTAATTTAAGTACTGTGGCACAAAAGTACGAAGAAGTTGCATATAATGAATTATATACCGCTAAAGACTCTTATATTGGAGATTTAACTGGATATGCTTATGATTGTCCATTATGCACAGGAAGACTTGCTTGTATGAGCAGAATGGATTTAAGTGATGGAACAATAACTTATAATGATGCAACTTATGGTGAAGTTAGAATTGTTGCTTCAAGTAGAAATTTGCCATGTGGAACGATAATTAGATTCGATAGTAAGAGGGTATCTGATGAACCTGTTATAGCAATTGTTCTAGATCGTGGAGTTTTAGGCAATGCAATTGATTTGTTAACTCCGAGTGAGGGATATGCTGCTAAATATGTTGGTAGATCAACAATATATTATGAGGTTTTGAGAAATGGTTGGAACAAAAATTAATGCTAAGAAGAGCTTAGGTCAAAACTTTCTAATTGATAATAATATTATTGAAAAGATTATCAATTCTTTTTTTTGTGATAAAAATGATTTGATAATTGAAATTGGGCCAGGAAGGGGAGCTTTAACAAAAAAGTTAAAGAATAAAGGTGCTAAGCTTATATGTTTTGAGGTTGATACTGATTTAAAAGATGTATTAAGTCCTTTGGAAGATGAAAACACTAAGGTAATATATGGTGATTTTTTAAAAGTAGATTTAAATAGTGTTTTAAAAGAATATAAATATGAACATTTGTATATAATTGGTAATTTACCATATTACATAACTACTCCAATTTTGGAACATATAATAAATCAAAATGTTAAATTAGCTGGATTAACTATTATGGTACAAAAAGAAGTGGCTGAAAGGTTTATGGCTCAACCAAAGACTAAGGAATACGGATATTTTACATTATTCTTACAGCATTATTTTAAAATAGAGAAAGTTGTTAATGTTGGTAACAAATGTTTTTATCCAAGTCCAAAGGTGGATAGCATGGTTATAAAATTAACACCAAGAATTATTAAGATGGATAACTTTAAAGAATATAATAATTTTATAAAAAGAGCGTTTATTCATAAAAGAAAAACATTAAGAAATAATTTGGGTAATGAATTGTTTAATAATATAAAGAATAAATTGAATGAAATGGGATATAATGATTCAGTTAGAGCGGAAGAAATAACTGAAAATGATTATGTTGAGCTAGTTAATTACTTATATAAATAGGAGTTTTGTATGACCGAATATAATTTAACAATTAAAAAATATGGAACGGATATAAAATTAGACGTTCCTGTTTTAAAGGGAGATAAAAGTTTAAGAAAACTAGATGAATTAACAACAAGATTTGAAGATCGAACGGGCTTAATGTTTTATTTATCAGACAATGGGGTAATAAAGTATGATGATACTTCTTTAACTCCTATGGTAGGGTTTAATGTTGCTGGTTTTTCTCATAAGACGGAAGTTTTATATGAAGCGGATAGACCATATTTAGATTCATCTTTAATAAATGATAGAATTATTAAATTGGGTAAGAGATTAGTTGATGGAATACGAGAAGGAATATTATCACAAGAAGATATAAAAGATGATATTAATTTAGTTAATATTATAATATCAACATATCGTAATCATCCTTTGTATAGACAACATATTATTTCTTTGGAAAACTATATTGATGATTTAAAAACCGGGGTTTTTGATTTAGATAGAGCATGCAAGTTTCAGTTTGCTTTAATGGTTATCTTAGATACTGAATTATCGGATATTTATAGAAATAGAACGAAAAGGGATAATTATAGAAGTGTAAGAACCTTAGGATATTTAATATCAGCTCATGATAAAACTGTTAATCCGCCTGAGAAAAAAGGCGTATTAAAGTATGAACAGCTTATGATTCCTGGCTTTGAGGAGTTATATACGGAAGCGATTCAAAGGAAAAGAAAAAAAGATTAAAAAAATATTTCTTAAATTTATATAAAATTGTAGAAAAAAAACATTAATGGTAGTATACTAAATTTGTAGATTAACAATGATAGTTTTAAATCATTGTTTATAACTAGAAAGGCGGATATTATGAGAAAAAAATTTATTGCATTTTATATTTTACTTATAGCATTGTTTATGCCATTTGTTACTGTTCATGCAGACCCTGTTGAGGATACTCCAGTTGTTACTTCAGGAGAAACAGTAGAAGATTTACCTTCTGGAGATGTTGCACCAGACGAAACTGTTGATGAGGTTAATGAAGATGATAAGACTGTTGATGAAGAAAACAACCCTACAACAGGTGTATTCTTAGATTCTGTATCAGTAATATTCTTATTAGGAATTTGTGTTATTTTATTACATTTAGTTAATAAAAAATTAATATTCAGAGTATAAAAGCGATCAAATCGCTTTTTTTATTAAATAAAAAAAAGTCTTATTTAGACTTTTTTTCATTATATACTTTTTTGGCTTTGGAATATACTTTTAATAATTCTGCACCAAAGACTTCCTTAGTATAAATGTAGATACTATTTTTTGCGTTTTTGCACATTTCTTTGTATGCTTTATTGTTTGAAATTAAGTTTCCAACTTGTTCTCTAAATTCTTCATCTGAATTAAATAAATATCCATTGTAGCCTGATTCTATTGTTACTTTGAAACTTTCATCATTTAAACATATTACTGGAATGCTGCATGCCAATCCTTCAATTATTGTTAATCCTTGCGTTTCAGTTGAAGAGAAGGAACACATTACATGCATTACGTGATAATATAAATCAACCTCTGAATAATCAACTTTCCCAGTTAAAATAACACTTTTTTCTGCGTGAAGTTCTTTAACCAACTCTCGCATGTTTTCAAGGTCTGGGCCTCCACCAACAATAAATACTTTTATTTTAGGATTAATTTTAGCTAACTCATATGATGCTTTAATCATCCTATCAAAACTTTTTTCTTTTGCAATTCTACCAACGGCACCAATTATGAAGTCATCATCTTTAATGCCATATTTTTTCTTTATTTCTTGAATTTTCTTTTCTTTTTCTGGTGTAACTATAAATTTATCTGTATCAATTCCTGTTGGAATTACATTTAGATTTTTGGTTATGCCATATTTATTTATGAATAATTCTTTAATTTTCTTTGTTGGTACAATACATTGGTCGCAGGTTTTTTCACAATATTTTTTAGTTAAATTGATAGCCATTTTCTTTGCAAAATTATCAAAATGTCCATGGGTTATATAATAGACGTAGTCTTCATATAGTGTGTGATATGTGTGTACTACTGGCAATCCGAGTTTTCTAGCAACTGTTCTTGAAAAGTGTCCAACAGCGAACTCTGTTTGACTGTGTATTATGTCTAAATCCCATGTTTTTATAATTTTCATTGCTTTAGGGGAATAAAAACTAGTTAGTTTAAAATCATATAGTCCTAGTTTTATTCCTGGCAACCATATTATTCTTTTTTCTTCATCATATATAAATTTATTATTTACGAGATTAGCAGTAACAATATATACTGTGTGTCCCATATTTTCTAGTGTCATCTTTAGCATATTTACGCTTGTTGTAACACCTGACATGTGTGGCTCATATGCGTCCACGAAAACTCCTATTCTCATATTCATCTCCTAAAATGATTATATCAAAAAATCAATTAATTAACCAACTATTTTTGTATATGGTTTTACACTATTAAAAATGATATATAGAAGGGCAAAGTTAATGGTATATACTTGAATATTTCATATTTATAAGGTAAAATAAAAATATAGTGTAAGCTAAATAGACAAGGAGTGGATTTTATATGGAAATTACAAAAGTTAACGTTACATTATCTAATAGAGAAAACTCTAATGTATTAGGTTGGGCGTCTATTACTATTGATGGTTGTTTCGTAGTAAACAATATCACTATTCTTTATGATGAAGTTAAGGATAGAAAAGTTATGCGTATGCCTAAAAAGGTTAAAAGTGACGGAACTAGTCATGATTATTGTTTCCCAATTAATCAAGAAACTAGAGACTTAATTGAAAAACCAATTATTGAAAAATATGAAGAAGAACTAAAGAACGCTAATGAATAATTTCGTTCTTTTTTCTTGTAGATAAATAATTGCTTTGATAATAATCTAATTCCCGTCAGGAGGTGTAAGATAAACTTTACGTATAGTTTATCTTTTTTTATTGTTATCGTATTGTGCCTAGTGATAATATTGTGTTAGGAATGGTGAGTATGAAACATAGTAAAAAAGAGAAAAAAAGACTAATTTTTATTACATGTCTTATTGTTTTATGTTTTGGTATTCTCTTTTATATTTGTACTACGAATCTTAAAACAATACTTGATTATAAAAAGAGAATAAAAGAATTAGATAATACTTATGAGGAACTGGTAAATGAAGAAAAAAGTTTAAAGAGCGAAGTTATAAAGTTAAAAGATCCGGATTATCTTGCTCGATATGCTAAAGAAAAATATTTATATTCATCAGATAATGAGATTATTATTAGAGGAAAATAATCTCTTTTTTTGTGTAAATATGGTAAAACTCTATTACTTTTAGGTTTCTTTATGGTATACTGATAATAGTAACTATAAGAGTAGAGGGGAAATGATAATATGAGCAATATTAAAGTAGTTGTTAATGGAGCTGAAAGAGAGTATCCTGAGGGAATAACTTACTATGATATTAGTAAAGATGTTAAATTAGCAAATGATATTATAGGCTTAAAGATTAATAATGAAGTCATTCATATGGAAAATAAGGCAAGAGATGGTGAAGTTCTTGAGTTTTTCGATGTTACTGATATATCTGGTTATAACCTATATAAAAATGGTTTAAAAATGATATTTGAGTTAGCTTTGAGTAGAGTCTTCCCTGGAATGCATGTTTTCTATAATCATAGTGTACCAAAAGGAATGTTAGCTTCTATATCTGAAGAAAGAATTCTATCAAATGATGATATTCTTAAAATTCGTGATGAAATGAAAAAAATTATTGGAGAAAATCATCGTTTCATTAAACTAACGGTTAAAAAGAAAGATGCAATTGAGTATTTTGATAAAATTAGATTAAAAGATAAATCTAACAATATTCGTAATATATCAGATTATTCTGTTACACTTTATCAATTAGATAATTTGCTTAACTATTATTATTCTGAAATGCCTTACTCATCTGGCGTTATTAATAAATATGATATTGTTTATTTAGGAAATAATATGCTTGTTCTATTATGGCCTAGCAAGAGAAGTAACGGAGAGGTCCCTGAGTATGTTCATTACGATAATATAATTGAAACATTTATGGAAGGTCAAAAATGGTTAACATCTCTTAAGATTCCATATGTTGCTAATTTGAATAGACTCGTTAGTACAAGTAAAATAGCTGATTTTATGGATTCCTGTGAATTAGTATATAATATGCAAATTGAAAAAGTTGCGCGTACTATATCAGAAAAGAAAGATGTAAAATTTGTTTTAATAGCCGGCCCTAGTTCATCTGGTAAAACCACTTCTTGTAAAAGATTAGCCAGTTATTTAGCGGCAATGGGATATGAACCAATTTGTATTTCAACAGATGATTATTTTGTTAATAGAGTAGATAGTCCAAGAGATGAAAATGGTAATTATGATTTTGAATGCTTAGAATGTCTGGATAGAAAGTTGTTAACTGAGCATCTTGAAAAATTATTAAAAGGAGATGTTATTACTCTTCCTAAGTTTGATTTCATAACAGGATTAAGAGAAACATCTACTAAGAAAATTAGTATGAAAGATAATAGTATTATCTTGATAGAAGGATTACATGCATTAAATGATGAAATGCTTCCAGGAATAGATAAAGAATTAAAATATAAAGTATATCTAAGTCCGTTTATTCCTCTAAATATTGATAGACATAACTATATTTCGACAATCGATTTAAGATTAATAAGAAGAATAGTTAGAGATAATCGTTCAAGAGGATATGGTGTTGCTGAAACGATGAAGAATTGGGAAAGTGTTAGATCTGGTGAAGAAAAAAATATATTCCCATTTGTACATCAAGCAGATACAATTGTTAATACCGCACTTCCTTATGAAGTGGGTGTAATGAAGGTTTATGTTGAGCCGCTTTTACATAGTGTTGGTATTACTTCTGAATATTATGAAGAAGCTCAAAGATTGTTGAAGTTCTTTAAACAGTTCTTCCCAATTACGAGTGAATATGTAAATAATGATTCTATTATTAGAGAGTTTATTGGAGG
>JAEEKZ010000058.1 GCA_016288635.1 Caryophanales bacterium | reverse complement strand
TCGTAATACCAAAAATTTTGATGAAAATTGGATTTCATCTACCTATGGATTACACTGGATAAGATCAATTAGATATAATCATAGAGCAAGAAGTGTACTACATCTTGCAACCAATATTCAAGGAACAGGTTTCTTGTTCTCAAATGAAATAGTTAAAGATGGATGGCATTATACTTCTTTAACAGAAGATAGAGCATTAACTGCAGATGCTGTAGCTCAAGGGTATGAAATAACATACCAAGATGCAGCAGAGTTTTATGATGAACAGCCAGTAGATTTAAAAATAGCACTGAGACAGAGATTGAGATGGTCAAAAGGACACTTACAAGCATTCGCAGAGTCCGGACCTTACTTATTTATTAATATATTTCTAGGAAAACATTATATTAAAACAAATTGGAATAAGAAAGAAAAGAAAAACAGGTCATTTTTTTCAAAATTTGTAGAAAGTATCAGACATAGATTTGCATCATTTGATACCTTAATGCAATTAACTCCATTAGTATTTATAAATCTATGCAGGTTCTTATTAGTATCTGTTATATTCTATGGATTTTTCTGTTATAACAAAGGAATCGGAGGAAGTAATCTTTTCAGTGGAAATGCATGGTTACCTAAATTATTAAGAAAAGTATTCGAAATAAAAATAAGCAGTAGTCCAGGAGTAAATGCGTTGTTCTTGGCTATGTTACTCCAGTTATGGTTCAGAATATTATATCGCATTGCGGATTATTTCAAAAACATGCTTACTGCAGTTTATCTATTTATAATTGAATGGAAACGCATTCCAAAGTTCAGTTTTTGGAAAAAGATTATATATGTAATAACATGGCCAACTTTCGACATAATTGGCAGATGGACAACATATATAGCAATATTTAAAAAAGTTGAATGGAAACCAATACCACATAACAGTAAAGTAACAATTGATGACTTAAAAAAATAAACAAGAGAAAAATTTGTTCAAGCAACAAATTTTTTTTTTGATCATTTTTTGAATAGCAAAAAAGAAGACTAATTGAAAAGTATCTAGTTATAAGAATTACTTATATATTGAAAAATCAACAATTATTGAGGGGAAAAATATTAAAAAAATACGTTTTTATAACTTCACGTATAAGTAAAATTATTGCTTATAAAAGTATTTTTTGGTATAAGTGTTTTTTATTAAAATATCGAAAATATATATTTGCCTTATATCTAAACACCTCTTATTATTGGTGTAACAGGAGGGAAGAATGATGAGTTTACAAGATACTTTGATGGATTCAATCAGTGGTCGAAAAGATACTCTAGAAGTTAGTGAAGCAATTTCGCTAGCAAGTAAACTACATGAAGGCGAATATAGAAAAAACAATGAACCTTATATAATACACCCGCTTAATGTAGCAATCATACTAGCTCAAATGAATGCTGATAATGATACACTTGCTGCTGCAGTATTACATGACACAGTTGAGGATACAGATATAACAGTAAAAGAACTAAGAAGTCTCTTCAACCAAAAAGTAGCCTTTCTAGTAGACGGAGTTAGTAAATATAGAAAAACTGAATTCGACACAAAAGAAGGATGCGACCTAGCTAATCACGAAAAATTATTACTATACACTGAAGCAGACGTCAGAGTAATGTTTCTCAAATTAGCGGACAGAATTCACAATATGAGAACAATTGAATATTTAAGTGAACCAAAGCAAAAAGAAAATGCCAAAGAAACAATCGAATTTTTTCTACCATTCTCGCAAGGCTTTGAACTTGAATATTCAGACGAATTACTAAATAATTCACTACGCTGTTTGGGATGTAACAATGATAAGTTTGAATCAACTCCATTACCAATCGAATGGCAAACCCGATTACTTAAAGCCAGAAGATCGTTAATAATGAAGCAGATAGCCGCAAGAAGAAACTCAATTATATCATCCCAACTTGTTAGGAGAAGAGAAAGAAATAATTAGATAGGAGGAAGGATTATGATTATTTTTGAAGACATTAATAAGGATAAAGAAAGGATAACATTAAAAGACACCGTGACGTTTGAAGATTTTTCAAAAGCCCTAAGAGTATTTAATAGAGATCCCCAGTATAATGAGATGTTAACGGATGCAGATTGCCAGACGGAATATGATACATATATCAATGATCAAACAGGAATGTTAATAGCTGCATACTTAAACGGACAGATTGCTGGAGTAAACTGTATTTCATATGGTAATCATAAGGAACATAGTATTGAGTTTCCAGATCCTTCAAAAGTTGCATACTATGCTGGATTAGCCGTTCTTGAAGAAGCTCGCAGGAGACATATCGGTGATTTATTAGTAACTAATACTCAAAGATTGTTGGAAAAATTAAATAAGGATGGAAAGCGTACATTAGATTATAGTTATGCAAGATTACTATGTAAGGAATCTCAATCAGAACCAATATTTAAAAAATATGGTTTTGCAACAGCATTTGATGAAAATGGACAATTAATTGCGGACACAGTAAGATATCAAGACAAATTCAATCAAGAGCATGTCGATAACAGAATGTATGTTGTTAGATCTATAAAAAAAGAATATCGTAGAAGAAGCTAATAAGAGGTAATTATGAATAGGTATGTAATATCTCAAATATTAGTTGTAATTTCGTTAATCGTTCTTGGCATAACATACTTATTAAAAAACAAAAAAGACATAATGAAACTATGCTCTATATACTGTGTAATATATGCAACACACTACTTACTGTTAAATGCTAGAACAGGTTTCTGTATGTCAATGATTAGCTGTGCGAGAAATATATTATTTTATAAAAATGAAAAAAATAAAAAGGATAATAAACTGATTGTATTACTATTCTTTATTGGGATAGCAATATTCTTTGGAATATTAACATACAGTGATCCATTTAGTTTAATATCTATTACGGCATCAATAATTTCAACATATTCAGTTTGGCAAAAGAAGACAAATGTATATAGAACACTTGCTATCCCAGTAAGTTTATGCTATATAATATATGGTATACATATCAAATCTGCTTTCTCTGTTATTACAGAAGTAATACTATTAGTGGTAGAAATAGTAGGAGTAGTAGATTATTTTATAAGTAAGAATAAGATAAATAAAGATTCTTTAAAGGAGGAATTATTATGATACTTATAAATATACGAAGAAGACGCTTAAGATTTTAGCTTGTATTATGTAATATAATACAAGCGTTTAGGCGTGCTTGTATTATTTATAAATATCATTTATTAAATCTATACAAGCACATTGTATAGATTTTTTAATTTAAAGGAGTGATATTTATGATAAATTTTAATAAACTACTAGTTATACTATTAAATACGCATTAAGAAGGAGAATAAAATGAATAAGATTTTAAAAGAGATAATAAACATAACAGGACAATTAATTAAATATAAGACAATTAAAGAAAACTATAATGATTTTTATCTAGCAACAAAATATATAAAGAAAATAATTAATAAAGACTACTTTGTAACAGAAAAAAGGATAAATGAATATCCTAATTTAATAATTAGTAATACTGAAGATAAGAATTTAGACATTATTTTTTGTGGGCATCTAGATGTAGTACCAAATGATACATACCAAATGATTGAAACTGATGATAAATTACTAGGACGTGGAACATTTGATATGAAAGGTCAATTAGCCACAATGATATCATTATTAAACAATAATAAAACTGATAAAAAGATTGCTTTAATAATAACTTGTGATGAAGAAATTGGTGGTTTTTGTTGTAAGGAAATAATGAAAGAATATAAATCAAAATTAGCAGTAATACCTGATGCAGGAAAAAACTTTGAATTAATTTCTGAAGAAAAAGGCCTATTACAAGTTGCAATAACAACGCCAGGTCTAAAAGCGCATGCATCGGAACCATTTAAAGGAGATAATGCCATACTTAAATCAATAGATTTATACGATGAATTAGTTGAATTATATCCTTTGCCAGAAGACGAAAAAGACTTTAGAACATCAATAAATCTATCAAAAATTGAAGGTGGAAATACAACTAATGCTGTTGCTGATTCTTCAACAATGACATTGGATATAAGATTTACTACTGAAGATACAATTGAAAGCATTTTAAATAATATAAAAAAAATATCTCCAGAAAGCAAAGTAGAAGTTTTGGACCAAGGCCCAACATTTTATGTTGATACAGAAAATAAACTAATAAAAGATTTTTTAAAAAAAGGAAAAGAAATATTAGGGCATGATATAAAGGTAAGCAAATGTTTAGCGACTTCAGATGCAATTTATTTTAGTGCTAAGAACATACCAACAATACTTATTAATCCTATAGGAGATTATTGGCATAACAAAAATGAATATGTAATGAAAGAAAGCTTATATACATTGTATTTATTATTTAAAGAAATAATCTAAAATTAGATGAAAATCTAATTTTTTTTTGTCAAAAATAGTACTATGTGATAATATATAGATAGGATAGAATTAAAAGAAGGTGAGATAATGGATAATCCAAATAGAGTAAAATTTAATGAGGCAACTTATAATGAAGAGGACGTACTAATTGGGGGATTATTATTTCTTGTATCTTCACATGGTTATCCAGCGGCATTTGCCATGATGAATGCATATATTCAAACAAATAATATTCAATATATACCATATTACAATAATTTAAGAGAAGTGTTTATAGACAACAATATAAGAGAATATGTATTAAAAACAGCTAAATTAAAAAACAAATCAATAGATAAGTATATAGATAAATTGTATAAAAAGAACTCAAAAAGCGTAGAACAACTAAATAATATGATACATGAATTTAATTATATTTTTAATAAACTATTATTTTTACAACGAGTTGAACCAAAAAGAATGAAATTTTTAATTGAATCGTTTAACGCATTAACTCCTGGAGAAAAATTTTATATTAATTTTAACTTTCCAAACTTCAAATATGTAACAGATAGAATTCAATATGCAGTAGATACCACTATTGAAGAAAGGTATGTTCCCACACCTCAAGTAGATGCGGTTATGGGTAGAAAAACAAAAAAACCTGAACCAATAATTCCAAACAATTATGCTAACGCGCCAAAAGCTCAGAGACCAAAAGTAAAGCAAACAGTTGTTGATAACCCAACACATGAACCAATTTATAATCAGCCGGAAATCGCAGCAAATTCATATATTAATAATCCTAAAAATAAAAATAGATTTGCAGATGATCCAAAGGAAGAACACCGTACGTATATGGATTACATTCCAAAAGAGGATAATAGGCCAGTAGAAAAAGATGAAGCTCCTGAGGAGAAAAAAGAAGAAATTCAAAAAAATGGTAAGAATAAAGAATTAAGAAAAGAGTTTGCGGAAATACTTGAAGATTACAATAAAATAAGTGAAATAGAAAATGTCACAAGCATTAAATCTGTTGAGGAAACCTTAGAAAAATGTATAAATGATAGAAAACTAATTGGTAAAAGAAGATTTGTACACACAAATGATCAAAAACTAGCAAAAAAGCGAAGAGAAGTATTGTGTGTAATGGAACGTTATGAGTTGTTTTTATGTGAATATAAAAAATTAATAACTGAATATATAAAAGCAGCAGAGAGTATAGCTAATTTTGATAAAAAACTATCTTTGATTGCTTCTATAGAAATGCTTATTAAAAGGTGCAAAAAAGATATTCCTACAAATACATTTAAAAAGATAAAAGAAGTAATAAAAGGTGAAAAAAATCGTGTTTATGAAGAAGAATACATGAGAGTAGATGAGAATGCGAGAGAGGGAGACTCAAGATTAAGATAAAAGGCATATAAATGCCTTTTTTATTTGACAAAAACATCAAAAAAGTTTAGAATACACTCTTAAGTGTTAGGGGGAAGTAAATATGAGCAGACAATTATTAAAAATAACAGAAAGAGCCACCTTAGATAAAATATTAATTAATGGAGCTATAGAAAAAGGACAAGTATATTCAGCTGATGTTCTTAATATGTTATTTAATTCAAAAATAAAATATGGATGTGATTCTTTTTTCGAGCATTTTTATAGAAGAACTACAGAATGTATAAAAGCACAAACAAAAGACTCAGCAAAAAGGGTTTGCAAATATATACCTTACCTTGTGACCTACTTTGGCATTGTAACTGAAGAAAGAAAAGGAGTTCTTCTCGAAGAACTTGAAGGCTTATTTTATTTAAAAGATAAAATTACTGCGCTATTAGATAAATTTGGATTAGAAAATAATATTTCAAATTTTTTAGAAACTGCGCGAAAAGTTATAGAAGAGAATTATCCAGAGCAGTTTGAAAGAATTACTACTTTAGCGAATGCTAATATAGAGCAAGAAACCTCTGAAGGAAGCAAAGAATCTCAAAGGACACATGAAATAGAAGAGGAAAATGCTCGATTAACAATCGAAAACAAAGAATTAAAGACAGCTAATCAAAGATTACAGCAAGAACTTGATAAAAAGGATAAATCAATTGCAACTATTAAGGCTAGAAAACAGGCTCTCGAAGCAGAAGAAAAGAAAAGAAAAACGGCCTCAAGAGATAGACAAAAAAAAATAAGCGACAATAATGAAAAAATTAGACAATTGCGTATTGCTCTTAAAGAATCAGAAGCAAAAAATTTATCATTACAAGTGGAAATAGATCAAAAAGATATAGATCATGTTGAAGAGACAAGACAATTAAGAGAAATCGAAGCGTTGTATAACAAAGATAAAGCAGAAGCAGAGCTTAAAGAAACAATAAAAGAAAGAATAATAGAATTATTGGTAATGAATGAATACTCAGTAATGACTATAATGCATGCATTGTCAATTTTAGGCTATGATGTATCAAAAGAATTAGTTCTAACATGCTTAAATGAACTAGAGGCTACATTTACACTTAAAAAGAATACTACAAATTATCCAACAACATATAAACTTACAAAGGCAGAAATAACTTGTGATAAAAAATTCAAGATTAATTCACCATCAGAAGGAACGATTGAATCATTATTAATATCCGATATTCATGCGTGTTTAGCAGAAATAGAAAAAGCAGAGCGAGGATTGGATATTGCGTATAACTATGCTGTTAAGAAAAAAATAAGATTGTTAACTAATCTAGGAGATTTATTTGAATTAAATTATCCTTTATCTAGATCAATGAATTATGATGAAATAAACGATTTAAGAAGATTAATAGAAGAAGTATCAAAAAGAATTCCTCATGATAAAGGCATTAATCATGCGATATTAGGTGGAAATCACTGTGAAAAAATTGCAGAATGTGGAATAAATCCTATTGAGGTTTTAGAAAAATTTAGAGAAGATATAATAGATTTAGGTTATACAAGAGCATACTTATCATTTGGTAGACCAGGATCTAGCCAAAGGGATAAAATAGGATTATTACATCCAAATTGCAAGAAGGCTGTGACTGACGAGAATGCACGAGATTCAAAATTTTCGAAAGAACTAGATCCAAAGGAATATGCAAGAAAAGATTGTTATTTAACTTTGATGGGTCACACTCATATAGGTAAATATTATAAAGAAAATGGTTTATACTTAATTCCTTCTTTAACAAGAGATAGAGTACAAAATGGAGCAGTTCATATGAAAGTAAACTTTGATTTTAAAGGAAATATAACATCAGTTGAACTAATACCTTTAGTAATCAATAATAATAGATTAGAACAAGTAGAAGATGAAATACACTTCGTAAGAAAAAGGAAATAAAATATGTTGAATAAACATATTTTTTTTTACTCAAGTAATACTTTAGAAACTCAAGGACCTATTTATTTATATAAAGAGATAAAATTGATATTATTTTTTTGGAGGAAAAAATATGAAAAATAATAAAGCGTTAATAGCAATAATTGCTGTTCTGGTTTTAGCACTTGGTGTAAGTATTTTTTGCTTAGCAAATAAAAAGTGTAACACTTCTGGACTAGAACCATTGCCAAAACAAGAAAAATCAGAAGGACTAAGAGGAGTTTATGATATAGATAAAAACATAAACGAAAAAACTATTGATAACTATCTAGGAAGACCAGATGTAGCATATCGCGATGTAAGAATGCTTGAGGATACTGCTACATGGGAAAATAAAGGTGGAGAAAGAGACCTAACAGGTTTCGTAGAAGGATTTGAAGTAATTCCTTATGCATTCCTAACAGAATTTCCACAAGAATATATAGATCAAAAAGCAAGTGAAAACGTATCAGGATTATATACTGGTAAAACATTATTTAGACTTGATAAAGATGGAAATTATATTGCCAATTATAAAGAGTCTATGGAAGTATTAGAATATTTATTTCCAAAAGATAAATATATATTCTTAATGTGTGGAGCAGGAGGATATGCTAACTTCACTAAACAAATGCTAGTTAAACTAGGATGGGATAAAGAAAAAATATATAATGTTGGTGGTTACTGGAACTATGAAGGAAATAGAAGAATAAGTACTGTAAATAAAAATGGTGGATATGACTTCTGGAAAGTAAATTATCATAATATTGAGTTCGATAGATTACACGAGGCTTAATAAATGAAAAAAATATTACTAGTAATTAGTATTATATTATTAAGTATAGCCTTATGTGGTTGTGAAAAAACTCCAGAACATGGAAGCGGAAAAGTAGAATTACCAGATAGATATTATGGATCAAATGGTTTTATTGAATCCGATAAAGAAGAAATTGAAAATTTGTTAAATAAAAAGGAATCATTTATATTATTTACATATAACAATTTTTGTACATTACCATTTCCATGCGAAAAAATATTTGAAGAATATATGACAAATAACAAAGTTAGATTTTTATCACTTCCATTCTCCGATTTTAAAGAAACATCACTATACGAGACAATTAAATATGCACCAACGATTGTAATTATAAATAAAGGAAAAATTGAATCATATCTTGATGCAGAATCTGATGCTGATTTCAATAAATATCAGGATGTTACTGAGTTTAGCAAATGGATTGATAGTTATATTAAATAGGATATATAATATATCCTATTTTATGTTATAATATGATTGAATAATAAAGGAGAATAAAAATATGGAAAATAAACAAAAAGGAAAGAAAAATATTAAAAAAAGTATAATTAGGGGAGTAATAATAGCAGCAGTAGTTTTTTCAATTATGTTTGTAGGTGCTTTAGTATTAAGAAACATTAGAAGCCAAATAGTTGCAGCAAAGCCAATAATTTATCTATATCCCAAAGAAAAGGAAAAGATAAATGTAAAAGTTAAAAATAAAGACAATATTACGGTTAGCTATCCAAAATATGAAGATGAATGGAATGTAACTGCAGAGCCAAACGGAAATATAAACTATAATGGAAATAATTATTATGGCTTGTATTATGAGGCTTTAAATACGATAACATTTAACGTTGAAGACGAAGGCTTTATAGTTAAAGAAAATGAAATAGAATCATTTTTCGAAGAAAAACTTAATATACTTGGTTTGAACGAGAGAGAAAGAAACGAATTCATTATTTACTGGTTGCCAATTTTATCAGAAAATGATTATACTTATGTAAGATTTGCAACTAAAGAAGAAATTGAAAAAAACTTCCCAATAGAAATAACTCCACAGCCAGAAACATTGATTAGAGTATTAATGACTTATAAAAAATTAGATAAACCGATTGATGTAAAAGACCAACAATTAGAGAAGGTTGAAAGAAAAGGATATACTGCAGTTGAATGGGGAGGAACCAAAATAAAATAAAAGCACTAAAAAGTGCTTTTTTATGTGCAAAAATAACAACTATTATATTATAATTACATTAGGAGACCTTATGAGCAATTTAAAAAAACTAAGAACTATATTGATGTCTAACGATGTAGTTGATGCACTACATTCAGAAGAGAAAAAAATATTTAGAATAATTCCTGAACTAGAAGAATCAAAAGGATTTGAACAAAAAAATGAGTGGCATTGTTTTGATGTCTGGGATCATACTATACATGCAACAGCAAGCTGTGATAGAGTTTTCAATGATAGACTGATATTACTGTTGCACGATATAGGAAAACCGTTTTGTTATCAGGATTATGGAAATGTTAGGCGTTTTAAAGGCCATGCCAAAAAGTCTGCTGAAATGTCAAAAATAATACTTCAAAGGTTGCTAATTGAACAACATATAATGGAAAGAATGTTATTTTTAATTAGAAATCATTCTACCCCAATAGACGATGTTGAATTTGAAAATGACGAATTACTATATAATGAGTTATTGAAGATTCAAATGTGTGATGCAAGCGCGTATGAGCCAGAGCATGCAAAGCAAACTCTTATAAGGCTTAGAGCAAAGAAAAACTACTCAATTATTCAATATTAAAAAAGGAGTAACAAATGAAAAAAGAATCAAAAAAAGTAGAAAAGAAAGATAATAGCAAATTATACGCAGTTATTATTACAACATTAATTATTTTGGGTATTGCAATTGTAGTATTCCTAACGTATAGCGATATACTTGAGCCAAAGCCAAAATATATACCATTTAATGATGCAACGTATGAAATTGTAGACGATGGAGTTGAAGTAACATACACACTTTTAGGATGCCAAGAAAGTGTTGATAGTTCTTATTTTGTGCTAAATGAAAGAACTTTAAATATATACTATGATATTGAATCACATGATGGATTATGTGCTAGCGAACCTGATACTGATTTTTATGAAATAAGTACAAATAATTTTGATACAGTAAAAATATATTATAGAATTGTAAGAGAAAACCATGCTTCATGTGCATTTGGTGGCTGTGATGTTGCCTATAAGCCAATAATCTATCTATATCCTGAGAATACTCAAAATATAAATGTTAAAATTAAAAATAGCGATAATATAATAATTAGTTATCCAAAATATGAAGACAGTTGGAACGTAACAGCAGATCCAAACGGAAACATAAGTTATAATGGAAAGAATTACTATGGCTTATATTATGAAGCAAATAATAGTGTTAAATTTGATGTTGAAAACGAAGGATTTATAGTTAAAGGAGAAGAAGTAGAAGCATTCCTAGAAGAAAAACTAACAACTCTAGGATTAAACGAAAGAGAAACTAATGAATTTATTATTTATTGGTTACCAATTTTATCTAATAACGAATATAACTATATTAGATTTGCAACATCAGAAGAAATCGAAAAAAATATTCCATTAGAAATATCCCCAGAACCAACAACACTTATTAGGGTATTAATGACATATAAAGAAATAGACAAACCATTTGAAATAGTAGAGCAACACCTAGAGCCAGTCGAAAGAAATGGTTATACAGTTATTGAATGGGGTGGAACAAAAATAAATTAAAGGCACATAAATGTGCTTTTTATTTTTATTAGTATATATTATAATCATAATAGGTGAGATAAGAATGAAGGGTAGAAAAATAGTATTATATATATATTTGGGAATGTTTGCTTTAGTGGCTTTATTTAATATAATTCGTGTATTTGCACCGGATTTTTTAGAGAATATACGAAGTTTTTCAATTGATCAATTACAGCCAATATATTTTGCGGTATTTGCATGTGCATTATATAAAGGAAAGTCGGATACAATATGCAAAATAGGAATAGGATTTTTATTTACATATATATTATTTGTATTTCTAATATCTGTGGGGGTAATAAATATATATGATTTATATGCAAAACAAGAATCACTAAGACTAATAAAAATGTTTTTAGCTGTTGTTCTAGCAACGATGAAACTATTTGGTGTAATTGCTTTGTTAAACACATTTGATACTGCAAGCATAAAACTAGATATCATAAAATCCTTTGCAATAATTTCAAATGGAATATTAATTGTTACCGCTCTTTCAGAATTTGCTATAGATATAAGAACATATGAAATGGGGAATAAAGCCAATCAGATAACAGGAAATATAGCAGGATTATTAGTATTTGCATTTATAATATTACATGTAATAGATAATTATAATGGGGCATCAAAAGATAATTACTATGAATACGATTTTGATTCGTTGAAAAGTGGCCCACAATTAGTGCAAAATAATGGAGTTAGTCCACAAGCTGCTGTTAATAGTAATCCAACTGTTAGTGAACCACAAATAATAAATGAAATGCCGGTGGAACAACCAATTGATCAACCAGTTGAGCCTGCACCACAACCAATCCCTCAACCAGCACCACAGCCAGCGCCAGTTCAGCAAGGACCTGTATCGCTAGTTCAAGCAATTCAAAATCAACAAAATAACACAAATGGTCAATAAAAAGAACTAAACGTTCTTTTTTATTATGTTATAATTAATATGTTGAAAAAACATTTTAAATAGAGGCATAAATATGAATTATAAATATATTATCTTAGATTTTGGAAATGTTCTTGTAACTCCTACTACAGGAGACTGGAATATAACTCCAAAGTTTCTTGAATTAATTGATATGGAATTAATAGACATAGAAAATTTAAAAGAGACAGTAAAAAAATATAGTTATTTTTTAGGGGAAAAATTGTTCACTCAAGATGAGGAATTCGATATGTTTACAAGATACTACGATAGTATATTGGCTGATATAAAATATCCTAAATACAATAAGGAATTAGTTAAAGAAATAGCTTATGATAGAACATATCACAACGACAAATATACAATTTGTTCCAACATAGTGGAAGAATTAACTAGATTAAAAGAAAAATATAAATTAATAATGTTAACAGATAATTGGCCTTGTGTAATTCCATATTTGAAAGATAACAATATATATGATTATTTTGATAAAGTATATATTTCATCAGAATATGGTTGTATAAAGCAAGATAAAGTATTCTTTGATTATTTAATTAACGACTATAATATAAAAGAAGGAGAAGCATTATTTATAGATGATGCTGAAATTAATCTAGACGTTGCAAAAGAAAAAGGATTAGATGTCCTTTGCATGAATAGATATGACAATGAAATAGAATCAAAGTATAAAGTAATACATAATTTATTAAATTTATAAAGAGGTGATTAATATAAAAAATATAATATTTGATTTAGGTGGGGTAATACTAAAAGAAACACCTATTTCTATTTTAAAGAATTTCAATATTGATAGTACAACTTATAATGAATTAAAAAGATTCTTTGATGATTGGGATAATTTAGACCTAGGAAACGAATCTTTAGAAGATAAATACAATAAATGTAATTTTCCTAGTGAATATGACGCTCTTTATAAAGAGTATTTAGTAAATTTTTATAAATACCGAGAAGTAAATATGGAAGTAATAACTCTCATCAACAAATTAAAAACTAATAATTATAATATTTATATATTGACAGATAATAACAAAACAACAACGGAATATTTAAAAAACACTTCTATTTTAAAAGAAATAAATGGTTGGGTTGTATCTAGCGAGTATAACACATTAAAAAGGGATGGCTTATTATTTGATATATTAATTAATAAATATAACCTAGATGTTAAAGAGAGTTACTTTATTGATGATAATTTAGACAATATAATTGAGGCCGAAAAACACGGAATCAAAGGATATGTTTTTGACGAAAAAGGTAATATCATTAAATTATACAAAGACATGAGAGAAAATGGAATAAAAATATAAAAAAGGAAAAGTATGAAAACAACAAACATAAAATTAAAAACTAAATTTGAAGAAATAAAAAGAAACAATCCGCAAATGTCATTAGACGAACTCTTATATGCCATATTTGAAGAAGAAAAAGGCACGTATAAAGAGTCATTCGATGTATTTAGAAATATGATATTAGAGGCTAATGGAATAAATGAGTTAGAATACTATACTAAAAACGTTAGCCAAGATTTAAAAGAATATATTATGAACCATATATTCCCAGAATACGAAAAAAATGATGGTGGTCATAACCTTGCACATATTTTAGAGGTTATAAGAAGGAGCTTTGCATTAAACGACACCTTTAAATTGAACTTAGATGATAATATTATTTTTACTATTGCATCATGCCACGACTGGGGAAAATATGAAAATCATGAAACGCATAACTTAATCGCAGCAAGGAACTTTATAAACGATGAAAATTTCAAAAAATTCTTTAGTGATGAAGAAAGAACAGTCATAAAAGAAGCAATAGAGGATCATCGATCTTCTAAAGAAGATGAACCGAGAAGTGTATATGGAAAACTAATATCTTCAGCCGATAGAAATACAAGAATTGAAATTGTTTTCATTAGAAGCTTCTTCGTTGGCAAAGAAAGACAGCCAGATACATTAATTGAAGACTATTTAGATTTCACAATAAAAAGATTATCTAAAAAATACGATGAAGAAAATCCAGAAAATATGTTTTTTGAAGATAAAACATACAAAGTATTTATTCAAGACATGAGAAATTTATTAAAAAATGAAGAAGCGTTCAAAGATAGGTATTGCAAAGTAAATCATATTACATCTAGAAAACATAGAGTCTGTGATGAACCGGGAGATATAGCTTATACAAGAAGGAGAACCATTTAATATGAAAAATATAGTATTATGTGGAAGTATGAAAGTTAAAGATAAAATTATAGAAAAATCGCAAGAACTAGAAAAGATGGGATATAATGTATTACTCCCAATTGAGTGCATGCAAGGAATAGATAAAATAATTGCATCACGCGCACATATGGATAGAGTTGTTAATCCAGATAATGAAATAGTATTAATAATAAACGAAACAAAAAATGGAAAAGAAAACTATATTGGTGCAAATAGTTTTGCTGAAATAGCATTTGGATTTTATTTTAAGAAGAAAGTATATTTATTAAACGACATTTATGAACCATATAAAGATGAATTAATTGGATGGGGAGTAACTCCATTAAAAGGAGATTTGTCAAAAATAAAATAAACGATAATTATTGCATTCCCTGATAAAATGAGTATACTAAATATCATTAAACAAAAGGGGTGTGATACATATGAGATACGATAAAACTAGAGAAAAAGACAAACTGGATAAAATTAATGAAGAATTAGTAAAATACATGAGAGAATATCCAAAAGAGAAATTGACACTTACCGCGATTGGAAATTCAATTAGTGATGGGTTTTCTTTATCGGAACCGGGAAGACTATTATTAGATCGAAATCTTGGATTAATAGAATTTGGAAAATCAAAAGGACTAGACGTGCAAACATCACATTTATCTAGAGCGTTTAACAACAACAGTCTCGCTGTAGCAAACTGGATTACACAAAATTGTTGTGAAAAAGATTCACATAATTGGAATATTGAGGATTATAAACGTGCAATAAAAAAAGGTAATCCATGGCTAACTGATGCAGAAATAGAAGCTTATTTTACAAATGGATCTAGCAAAAAAATACAAGATATTTTATTTGATAAGGATAAACAAAATGCCAATATAGTTATTTTAAACCTAGGAACAGGCTCTTTTTTGGATGTTTTAACAAGACATGGATCTTTATCTATCCCTAACTTATTTCAATCTCTAGATAGAGATATATACGGTATAAATACAATCTTAGAGTTAATTCAAAACAATAATAGAATAAATGGATCAAATACCCAGATATATCTATGTGGAGCTCCTAGAATAATGAATACCGCGATAACGGACATATTTATGAATCCAAAGATAAAACTAGTTGGATCTCATTTTGCAAATGTTACATATGTACCATCGTTTCCTAGACAAGCGTTTTATAGAACTACATCAGGAAGTATTTTTCCTGATCCACATTATAATCAAGCAGAATATTACCATTTCATTTCAGAGATAGAAAATAAAATAATTGATAATTTTCTTATAAGAGATCTAATGATTGATTTAGATAGAGCATTATATCAAATGAGTAATGCAAATGATATAAATGGTGCTAATTATGCTAAGAATGATATGAAGGATGCAATCGACGAAATTGCAAAAAAATATGAAAGCAAAACAGGAAACTATAATTATTTTATTGAGTTCACAAAAGAATATATAAAAAGAAGATACCCATTTGACTTTTATATGGGATCTCCAGAAAATAATTTAGCAAAAGACATCGAAGGAATGAAAAGAAGATAAATAATTGAAGCAGATGATAAATCTGCTTTTTGTATGCTATAATGATAAAGAATGATAAAGGAGCAAACTATGAACACATGGATAATATTAATAATACTTTATGCAATATTTGTATCACTTATAGAAGTATCTAAGAAAAAAGCAACAAAAATGAACTCAATATATATAGTTCTTGCGTTTTTAACTACTTTATCATTAATTTTCTCTGCATTAATATCTAGAGATATATTTAGTATAGATTATACCTATATCCCTGCTATTATGCTGAAATCATTTATTGTTTTGTTTGCATGGCTTTTAGGATTAAAGGCACTAGAAGGAATGCAACTTAGTATATATGGAATGGTAAAAATATCTAGAATAATATTTACAGTGTTATTAAGTTGTCTATTACTAGGAGAAAAATTAACACTGGTTACAGTAATAGGAATGATTATTGTTATAATTGGTTTAATACTTGTTAATACTACAACTAATATAGGAAAAGATAAAAAGAATTCCTATAAACTTATATTTTTATTTTTAATATCATGTTTATGTAGTTCTATATCTGCAATACTTGATAAGAAATTATTATTACATATTACAACAGGACAATTACAATTCTGGTTTTTGCTATTTCTATCTATATACTATTGGATAATATTATTAATAAAAAAAGAAAAAATAAATTTAAAAGAAATAGGAAAAAATTACTGGATTCTTTTAACAGCTATATTTACGGTTGTTGGAGACAGATTCCTATTTATGGCGAACGAGGATCCATCAAGCAAGGTAATTGTAATGACTATGTTAAAACAATTATCAGTAGTTATATCAATCATCCTTGGAAAATTAATATTTAAAGAAAAAGAGGTAATAAAAAAACTACTATATTCTATATTAATTATAATAGGAATAGTGTTGATACTTGTGATAAAATAAAAAAGGAACATTATTATCGTAAAAATATACAATAAACGAGGAGAAAAATATGATAAATACATGGTGGTTCAATATTGTGGCATATCTAATTCTTTGTGTTATATTTACACAGTCATATAAGTTAGCTACTAAAAAAAGCAAAAATGACGGAGCACTGACAATATTGCTACAATTTCTTAGTGGTGTAATAGTTTTGTTATTAGCACCATTATTTAGTTTTCAGTTTCCGAGTGACTACAAGACCTACATTTTTTTAGGAATTGCCTGTGTATTCTATGCAATCGCAGATAGGGTAAACACAACGGCTAGAAGAGGCTTAGATGTATCTACATATAGCATACTAGCTCAATTATCTACAGTATTTTTAATCATATGGGGAGTAGTATTTTTTAAAGAACCAATAATATTAAAAAAGATACTAGGATCTATAATGATACTAGCCGGTAACATATTAGTTTTATATAAAAAAGGTGAATTTGAATTAAATAAATACGTAATATTTAGTTTATTAGGAAATCTAGCAGTATCAATTGGCGTATCTGTTGATGTTGGAATATCTGATAAATTTAATATGCCAATATATGTTGCATTAACATTAATTATACCTTCATTGCTAATATTGTTAGTGGATAAGGTAAAAGTATCTAATGTATTAGACGAATATAGAAAAGGAGATAAAAAGTCTATTTTCTTAGTAAGTGGATCTTGGGGAATAATGATTGTTACAATGCTAAGGGCTTATCAATTTGGAAACGTCACGACAATAGCTCCGCTAGCATCAATAAGCACGATAATAAATGTTTTTGTAGCATACTTCTATTTGAAAGAGAAAGAATCGATATTTAAAAATATTCTTGCTGCTATAATTGTAGTATTGGGAATTATATTAATAAAAATATAATATTAATTAAGCCTTTTATAAAGGCTTTTTTATTATTGATATTTTATGATACTTAATATATAATAATCACCCTGTGAGGGTTTATTATGAATAATAGATGCATTATAGAACAACTGGGATACAAACTAGATGACAAAAGGGTAAAAATAGAAAGTGATGATTATATTACTGCATGGATAGATGACAACATAAGTATTGGAGCAAATAGGGATTGTACATCAATTGTTTTAGGAACATATAATGAAACATTATTACAAATTGATCTATTCCTTTTAGGCAGATATGCGATAGTTAATATTACCGTTCCATATACAATGGTTGGTGGAACAGATGTAACAGAACATGGCGTCGTATA
Source organism: Caryophanales bacterium (assembly GCA_016288635.1). Classification (GTDB taxonomy): domain Bacteria; phylum Bacillota_I; class Bacilli_A; order RF39; family UBA660; genus JAEEKZ01. Next base: position 3,141 of record JAEEKZ010000058.1, on the reverse strand, counting down.
TCCTAAAAATGATTATTATGAATCTGTTATTAGTATTAATCCAGAAGGCCTTGATGAATACTGGAAAGTTAAAGATTCAAGAGAAATGGAATTAATTAATCATAAAGATGTGGGAGAATTTCTACCTTCTGAAATTGTTGATCACATTGTAACAGCAGTAAGGTGTAATGAAGAACCACCAAAAGGTGTAAATAAGGAAGAATTGGCAGAAATGATAGGTAGAGCAATTAAGCCAATGATTATGATGTATCTATCAAATGAAATTGATATAGTATCTGGCGATGAAGCAAGATAAGTTAGAATAATTTAAGATAGAGAGTGAGAAGATAAAAATATATTGAAAAAGGTTTTTTACAGCCTTTTTTTTATGTTATAATCTACATGGATTTATTTTGAAAAGGGGATTAATGATAATCAGGAGGGTTTAAATGACTAATATAGAGGGAGTAAACAAAGCAATTCAAACACTGAGGAACGCTGGAATAAGTGTAAAAGAAATAAGTGATGGACATCACACGTTTGGTCAATACATCGAAATGCGGAATTGTTATTTCATTGAATTATGTAACGCCTATCCTGAATTATCGTGGAAGTCAAGAAATCATTTTAACGAAGAAGAGGATCCAATGTTTAACGATGATTTCATTGCAGGAATAAATACGCCTGCTGGAACGGTATCTCAACATCTAAAAATGATTCATTGGGATGAATTACGTGTTAGAGAAATAGATAGGGCTCCTAAGTATGTTGGCTATACCGAAGAAGATATAAAGATAAGAATAAGAAGTTTATCAAAATAAAATAAGGTGATAATTTATGATTGAATATAAAATTAATTCTTGTAAATATAATATTAAAGATTTTATAAGAGAAATTGCACTAAATGAGTTTAATATTGATTACTGGGATGAATGGTTAGAAGAGCAGAATTATAATAAATTAAGTATTAAACCTAATATTCTAGTGATTGCAGAAAAAGACAATAAATTAATAGGCATATGTTCAATTAAAGAATTATCAAAAGACGAATGCTTACTTAATTCGTTTTATGTTGAAAAATCCTATAGAAATAATGGGATAGGTTCAAAATTATTTAATATGTGTGAAGACTATGCTAGTAAATATAAAAAAATAGTTCTTTGCGTTGATCCTAACTTTAAGGGTGCTATTAAATATTATGAAAAAAGAAATTATATATTTGATTATTACGACGATGACAGAAAAGAACTACATTATCATAAAAATATAAAAGAAGTTGATCCAAATGAAAAATAAATTTAATATAAATTAGTTGAGAACAATTTAGTCAAGACCAGATAAAAAGAGGTGAAAAAATGAATGATGAATATTTAAATTTTTCTAAAGAAATTGCGTATGAAGCTGGAAAAATAATGAAAAAATATTTTTTTGAAGATAATGGAGCAAACTATAAATATGATCAAACAATAGTTACAAAAGCTGATACAGAAATAAATAGTTTACTTATTGAAAAAGTAAAAGAAAAATATCCAACACATTCTGTTGATGGAGAAGAAGAACAATTTGGCAAAAGTAATTACGTTTGGGTTTGTGATCCAGTTGATGGAACAGCTATGTATGCTAGACATATTCCAGTTGCTGTATTTTCATTAGCATTAGTAATAGATGGTATTTCAACAGTTGGTGTAGTATATGATCCTTTTACAGATAATCTATATTCTGCTATAAAAGGGTCTGGAGCTTATAGAAATGATGAAAGAATATCTGTTAATGATATTAAACTAGATGATATGAGAAGCGTATCAAATTTTGATATGTGGCCTGAAGCAGAATATAATTTATATGATTCAATAAAGGAATTGGGTAAGAAAACATACTTTGTTGGATTAGGAAGTGTAATTAGAGCATGTATGTGTGTTGCTAATGGTGATTTTAATTTAGCAATATTTCCAGGAACTAAACATAAGAATTGTGATATAGCTGCAGCTAAAGTAATTGTAGAAGAAGCTGGTGGAAAAGTAACTGATCTATTTGGAAATGAGCAAAGATATGATTGCAGTATTAATGGTGCTGTGATAAGCAATTCAGTAGTTCATTCTGAAGTAATAGATGCAATAAAAAATAACTTGGAAAATTTAACATAAATTGAGGTGAATAAATGGAAGTTAATTTCGAATATGTAAATCCGTTTGATGAAAAATATGATTATTTAATGAGAATAGAACATCTTGCCCGTTATTATTTTGCCTCTGATATATTGCAAAGATGTCATAAAGTTTTAGATGTAGCGTGTGCTGATGGTTATGGAACTAAAATATTAAGTCAAAGCATAGTTAATGTTTTTGGTGTTGATAGAAACGAGAAGTATTTAAATGTTGCTAAAACAAAATTTAATGCTAATAATATTAAGTATGAATGCGTTGATTTAAACTTAGATACTATTAATGGTTCATATGATGGAATAGTTTGCTTTGAAACTTTAGAACATTTAAAAAATCCAGATGCTGTTTTGAAGAATCTATACGACATTTTGGACTCTAATGGAATTATGATTTTATCTATTCCAAATTCAAAGTATGAAATTATAGAAAATGGTCAAAATAAAGATCCATTTCATCTTCAAGTCTTTACATATGACGGAATTGTTGATAAACTACAAAGCCTGGGCTTTTATATAAATAATGTATATGGCCAATCATATATAAACAAAATAGTAAATAAAGAAATAGAAGATTATAAAATTACTGATGTTATTAATGATGCTAGAACAATTGCTTATCCTAATAAAGATGATATAGATAAAACATATTCATACATATTTATATTAAGTAAAAAGAATTAATCCAAATAACAAAAAGAGGTAAAAAATAGCCAAAAATAGTATAGTATTTGATACTTGATATTTCTGGTTAAACTTTTGTAAAAAGGAGAATGATATATGAAAAAAGTATTAATAATTGGTGGGGGTTCTGGAATAGGGTATGAGATAGCAAAAACCCTTAACTCGAATAATTATGATGTAACTTGTGTAGGACGAAAAGAAAGAAACAATTTTGAATTTAATTATATTAAATGTGATGTTTCTAAAGATAATATGAGTAGTTTATATGAAACAAATATATATGATGTTTTAATATATTGTGCGGGCATTATTTCTAGTGA
>JAEEKZ010000057.1 GCA_016288635.1 Caryophanales bacterium | reverse complement strand
TGAATTATATCTTCTAGTTTAAAATTAGAATCAACATCTTTTGCATAATTATCTATTGCAACATCAAATTGTTCAACTGCATTAATATTATTATCCTGCATATATGAATACATAAATAATTTAATAACATCATCTTTATTTTCGTAAAGTTCTTGTTCATAAGCATAATATTGAGCTTGTTGAAGTTGCCTTAATATGTCGTGAGGATCTCCAAATTCTTTAGTTGCTTCATCTATATACCATAAGTTGTTTTTACCCCAATCAAATAAATCAGAAGTATATATATCTACATTTGAATCAGCTATTTCTGAAAATATATCACAAACATAACCAGAATCATAACTTGTAATGTCTTCCCCGTGTGTAAATGCTAAATTAGATTTCAAATCTTTTATATAATCTTCATACATAGTAACTCCTATTTATAATTCTGGTTCATTATCATAGGGATAATCTACATAATCCTTAATCACTTTATTATTTCCAGTATAAAGATCTCTTTCTATTCCTAATCCAAATGGTCCTTTAAAATTCTGCAATTCATTTAATGATACAGTTCCCCATTCCCATTCAGTAATATTACAATATCCATACATTATCCAATCGTCATCTTCTTTCTCTGCTTCTGTAATAAGCCAAGTACCTGCTCCAGTTGGATTAAAATACTTAACTAATACTTCTGCATTACCTCCTAATCCATCTTGTGAACCAAAAGGATGCGAATTAAACTTTTCTTCAATCTCTTTAGTTAATAATTTCATAGTTCTATATCCTCCTCATTTTTTTGCTCTAAATAATCAGAATATTCAATTTCTCCATTTAACCATTTATTAGCATATTCATAATCTTTCATTGGAAATTCTTCACACCAATATTTATCAGAACCACTAGCTGTAGTGTCAAAACATATTACTTTGTTATCTTCGAATAAATAAAAATGATTATCTTTCGTTTTAGATAGATAATCATCATATAATTCATCAAAATCATTATATCTTTCCATAGTTCTTGGATAAATTCTACTGTGATTCATTGCTAAACATCTATTAGCTTTAAACTCTAGTAAATCATCTTTAGATATACAAAAATGTGTCTTTAATATATCTTCATCTAAACTATCAATTTCTTCTGGATCTATATCACTATCATATACATGTGAAGTTCCATCAGTAAAACACCTCTTGCTATCATTTAAATGTGCCTTAACAGAAAAATAAATATTAGAATATCTTTCTCTTTCAGAACCTTCACTCCCATATATACAATCTTCAAAAAAATCCATTACATCTTTTTTAGAATCATATTGATATAATGATCCACCACAATTAACAAATATTTTATCCATTATTGAACCTCCTGTTCTATTTCACCAGCATCTAATTTCATTTGATTAACAATCCAATCATCATCAAAATATCTAGTCATACTCGGATATTCTAAATCTTGCTCATCTTCTTTTTCACTTTCAAAATAGTGTTCATCATAATCATCATATGATTCACCTATTCTTGCAAATCTATAAGAAAAATTGTTTTCTTCTAAATGAGCTAAACCATCCATAATTGCATCGACATCTTCAAATCCTTCACATCCGTCATACCATTTAATAGAATCCCATCCAAAATATTTGGCATATTTTGTTTCTTCATTAATCTCTAAATCATCTAATAAATTCCCATAAGTAAAATTCTTATCTTTTAAATATTTATCAGTAAATTTTCGTAATTCATTAAATCCTTTTTTTGTTGTCATTATTCTGACATCTGATCTATATCCCATCTTATCGCCTCCTATTCGTATTCTTTATCAGCTTTAAACAACTTATCAAATTCTCTTTGAGCATCTTCAAGTTCATTGTTAATATTCTTTACAGCTTCTTTAATTTTGTATTTATTAACGAACTTTGAAGATTTTGATAAAGATGATAAATAATTAGATAAAATATTAAATCTATTTCTTGTTTTAGTATTTTTGTAATTCTTATAAATAATGTTATGTATCATTTCATCTTCGGATATCTTTGATTGTCTTTGCATATAATTAGCATGATTAACTATTGCATTTAAAACATAATTATCTAGATATTTAGTTTTATTTTTAATGAGTGAATCATCAACAATATCTGTGTGATTAGACTTAGCTATTTCTTTAAAATATTCATTAATTAAATTAAGTGAATTTTTAAACTCTTGATGACTAATATAAAATTCAGTATTTTTTTTACTAAAGATATATTTTTTTATTTCCTTAGTTAGTTTTATTATTTCTTTATCTTTTATTGATCCAAACTTAATTCGATTATCATTATCTCTAGTTTCTGATAATAATTCTCCAAGTTTAAGTATTTTATCCTCTAATAATAAATCCTCCTTATCTTTAAGGAGGAAGTTTTTATCTTTAGGATTAAAATAACTTTTTAATTCTTCAAGTTCTTTATTTGTTTCTTTTAACAATGGTGTAAAATATTTTTCTTTTTCTATATAATGTTCTATCTCATTTTTAAAGAATCCTAATTCTTTTTGTGTCAATTTACCTGCATGTCTATATGATAACTTATTCCCATTTACTTTATAATTTGGTTTCTTTTCACAAAATGATAAATGAAAATGAAGATGTTCTTTATCTGTATGTAGTGCAAATTGATAACTCATATTTTTTATATCTGCATATCCACATTTTTTTAAAAACATCGGTATTATATGTTTAGCCATATCTTTTTCAAATTTCTTTATATCTACACTTTCTTCAAGATAACCTGCTGGAAAAGATATTACTAATTTTTCTATATTTGAATTTTCAATATATTTCTCGTATTGTTTTTTTCTTTTATCAATTTGATCTTGAGTTGCATACTCTCCATTTTCAAACATAATATTCATTTCTTTTTCTTTACCAAATTTACCTTGAAAATAATCTAACATAAAGAATGCCTTTTTCTTATTATCTGCATAATAATCAAACATGTTCATTGTAGCTGAATGAACTCTATCTTTTGTTGGATATTTAAAATTTAAATTTTGAAAACTAGGGGTAAACATATTAACTACTACAACATTGGGACTATTTGACATATTTGTTATCCTTATATCTATCTTTCTTGAAGTTTTCTAATTTTGATTTCATATCCAATTCTTTGTATAGTTGTTCAATTAGAT
>JAEEKZ010000010.1 GCA_016288635.1 Caryophanales bacterium | reverse complement strand
AGAAGTAAAAGAAGCATACTATGGTGATATTGTAATTGTAGCATTAGCAGATATATCAATTGGTGATACTATTTGTGATGTTAATCATGTTAATCCATTACCACCTATACTTATTGAAAAACCTACAATGACTATGAATTTTTTAGTTAATACTTCTCCTTTTGCCGGACGAAGTGGTAAATTCTTAACTAATCGTCATTTGAAGGAAAGATTAATGAAAGAATTAGAGACAAATGTCGGACTAGAAGTAGAAGAATTAAATGTTTTAGATGGATATAAAGTATCGGGCAGAGGAGAACTTCATTTATCGATTTTAATTGAAAAAATGCGTCGTGAAGGCTATGAACTTATGGTGTCTAAGCCACAAGTATTATTTAAAGAAATTGATGGAGTTAAATGTGAACCGTTTGAACAAGTTTTAATTACTTGTCCTAATGAATATGCTGGTGGAATTATAAACGATATTAGCGAAAGAAAGGGAATACTTGTTTCAATCACTAATAACGATACACACACTAGTTTAGAGTTTAGTGCGCCTACAAGAAGTTTGATTGGTTATCGTCAATCATTTATTAATAATACTAAAGGCGAAGGTATTATGGTTAGAGCATTTAGTGAGTATAAACCATATGTTGGACCAATTGAAAATCGTAAAAATGGTGTTTTAGTATCAATTGAAGATGGTAAAACAATGGCCTTTTCATTATTTAATCTTTCTGATCGTGGTACATTGATAGTTGGTCCTGCTACTGAAGTGTATAAAGGTATGATTGTTGGTATTTGCAATCGTAATGAAGATTTAAATGTTAATCCATGTAAGAATAAACAGTTAACTAATATGAGAGCAGCTGGTAGCGATGAAGCTTTAACCCTTATAAACCCTAAGAAGTTTTCTTTGGAAGAAGCATTAGAGTTTATAGAAGATGATGAGTATGTTGAAGTTACACCGGATGCAATTAGATTAAGAAAAAAGATACTTGATGACAAAGAAAGATTTAGACAAAATGGTAAAGAGAAAAATATGTAAGTTTTTCTCTTTTTTTATGATATAATTAAATCATAATAGGAGGAGAGCATGAAAAAAGTAGTATTTTTAAGTTTAATTGTGTGTATTTTATTGGTTGGATGTACAAGGAATAAAAATGAGTTGGTTATGGTTACTGAAGCAGGCTTTGCACCATATGAATATTATGAGGATGGAAAGATTGTAGGAGTTGATATTGAAATAGCGGAAGAGATTGCTCAAGCTATCGGGAAAAAACTAGTAGTAAAAGATATTTTCTTTGATTCAATTATCAACGAGTTAAAATCAGGCAAAGCTGATATGGCACTTGCTGGTATGAGTATAACAGAAGAAAGACTAAAAGAAGTAGATTTTAGTATTGAATATATTAAATCTCGTCAAGTGGCAATTGTTAAGAAAGATAGTAAGATTAAAGATTTAGCCGGAATAAAAAATAAAAAGATGGCAGTTCAATTAGGAACAGTTGCAGATAGTTATGTAACAGAAGAAAAAATAGCGAGTGAAATAGTTCGCCAAAAGAAATATTTATCAATGATTGAAGATTTAAAAGCTAATAAAGTTGATCTTGTAATTATGGATGAACTTCCTGCAAGAGAAATATTAAAGACTAATACTAATTTAAAAATATTAGATGGTTATGTTTTTGAAGATAGTTATGGTATTGCTGTAAAAAAGGGAAATACTGAATTACTTGAAAAAATTAATGATGTATTAAGTGAATTAATTAGTAATGGAAAAATAGATGAATATGTTATTAAATATTCAAAGTAGGTGAAGTATGGTATTAGATTTTTTCTCTAGCTTGAGTGATGATTTTTATAAAAGTTTAGTTTATCAAGAGCGTTATCAATTTGTTTTAAAAGGACTTGGTAATACTATTGTAATGGCTTTATTTGCCACTATTATTGGCGTTCTTTTAGGAGTTTTAATAGCACTTATAATTGATTGTAATAATAAGACTGGGAAATTTGGCTTATTAAGTGGAATTTGTAAAACTTATGTTTCAATTATTCGTGGAACACCAGTACTATTACAACTTATGATTATTTATTATGTTATTTTTAAAAGTGTTGATATTAATATCGTATTAGTAGGTATTATTGCATTTGGATTAAATTCTGCAGCTTATGTTTCAGAAATTATTAAATCTGGTATTATATCTATTCATAAAGGTCAATATGAAGCTAGTAAAGCATTAGGATTTAATTATTTTGAAACGATGAGATATGTAATATTACCTCAAGCAATTAGAAATATTTTACCAGCTTTAGGGAATGAGTTTATAACATTATTAAAGGAAACTTCTGTAGCTGGATATATTGGAATAGTTGATTTAACTAAAGCTTCTGATATTATAGCATCAAGGACATATGACTATTTCTTCCCACTTATTTTAATTGCAATTATTTATTTGATAATGACCTTAGGCTTATCAAAGTTAGTGAATTTAATGGAAAGGAAGTTGTCTAATGTTAGAAATTAAGAATTTATGTAAAAATTATGGAGAACATAGAGTATTAGATAATATTTCTTTTAATGTTGATAAAGGAGAAGTAATTGCTATTATTGGTGGCTCTGGATGTGGAAAATCAACTTTATTGAGATGCCTTAATCATATTGAAGAAGTAACAGAGAGGGAAATACTCTTTAACGGTAAGAATATAAATGATATACCTAATTATCATCAAAAGGTAGGAATGGTATTTCAACAATTTAATTTATTTCCTCATCTTAGCGTTATTGATAATATTACTTTAGCACCAGTTAAACTTCATTTGATGACTAAGGATGAGGCAACAAAGAAGGCAAGAAAACTATTAAAAGATATAAATCTTTTAGAAAAAGAAAATAGTAAGCCTGGTAATTTATCTGGTGGTGAGCAACAAAGAGTTGCAATAGTTAGAACGCTTATGATGAACCCAGATGTTATTTTATTTGATGAACCAACTAGTTCACTTGACCCAGAAATGACTAAAGAAGTATTAGAATTAATTAAAAAGTTAGTTGATACTAATATGACTATCTTAATAGTAAGCCATGAATTAGGATTTGTTAGGGATGTTGCTAAGAGAATTATATTCTTAAATAAAGGTAAAATTGCTAGTGATGATAATGTTAAAAATACATTTGAAAATAGTACAAATAAAGAATTAAAGAAGTTTTTGTCAAATATTAATTAACATTTGAAAAGTTATGTTATAATGATAATAGTAAAATAGTAAAGTAGTAGAATAGGAGATGATTTCGTGATTCACGTAACTAGTGAAATCAAAAAATTAAAGAAGGTTTTGGTTCATAGACCTGGAAAAGAGTTATTAAATTTAACGCCCGATACTTTGGGAAGGCTTTTATTTGATGATATTCCATTTTTGAAAGAGGCTCAAGCTGAGCATGATGAATTTTGTCAAATATTAAGAGATAACGGAGTGGAAGTTGTTTACTTAGAAGATTTAATGGCTGAAACTCTAGAGGCTAATCCTCAAATTAAACCAGCATTTTTAAGACAATTTATTTATGAGGCTGGTATTAGAACACCATTATATAAGGATGCTTTATTTGATTTCCTTGATAAGATAACTAATATGAAGGAACTTGTTTTAAAAACAATGGAGGGTATCAAAGAAAATGAATTGCATCGTTCTAAAGAAGAAATAGAAAATTCACTTGTTGATATGACTAGTGAAGAATGCAAGTTTTTAGCAGAACCAATGCCAAATTTATATTTTACAAGAGATCCATTTGCGTCTGTTGGAAATGGAATTATCTTAAATAAGATGTATTCTGTAACAAGAAGTAGAGAAACTATTTATGCTGAATATATATTTGCCTATCATCCAGATTTCCAAGATAAAGTTACAAAATATTATGACCGCACTTATCCATTTAGTATTGAGGGTGGAGATGTTCTTAACTTGAATAATCATGTTTTGGCAGTTGGTATTTCTCAAAGAACAAGTAGTGAAGCTATTGATATGTTATCTAAAAACTTGTTTAACGATCCAGAATGTAAAATTGATACTGTTTTGGCATTTAAGATTCCTGAGTGTCGT
>JAEEKZ010000009.1 GCA_016288635.1 Caryophanales bacterium | reverse complement strand
GGTATTTCACTACCATTTCTTCTTTCTAATTTTGCTTCAACTACTTCAGGTATAACATCTCCTGCTTTTCTAATTGATACAACATCACCAATACGTAAATCTTTAGTTAGGCAATATTCCTCATTATGTAATGTTGCTCTTTGAATAAATGATCCAGCAACTATTGCCCCTTCAAGTACTGCATTTGGCGTTACTTGTCCGGTTCTACCTACTGTAAAAATTATATCTTTAAGTTTAGTTAAAACTTCTTTTGCAGGAAATTTATAGGCAATTGCCCATCTTGGGAATTTGATTGTATATCCCAATTCTTTTTGAGATTCTAAATCATTTACTTTTACTACAACTCCATCTATATCATATGGTAACTCTTCGCGAGAATTACCTGTGTCATCAATAAATTTTAATATATCATCTATGTTATACGCCAATCTATTGTGTGGGTTCGTTTTAAAACCTAAACTCTTCATAAACTCTAAAGCCTCATAATGAGTTTTTAATCCATAATCTTCAGGATTAGGTAAATGGTAAATCCATACATCAAGATTTCTTCTTGCAGTAATCTTTGGATCTAATTGTCTAATAGAGCCAGCTGCAGCGTTACGACAATTTTGTAGTAATGGTTCCCCTTTCTTTTCTCTTTCCTTGTTTAATAATTCTAAGGTCTTTTTGTTCATGTATATTTCGCCACGTACTTCAATAGAGATGTTTTGATCTAGTTTGACAGGGACATTACGAATAGTTTTAACATTCTCTGTAATGTCTTCACCAACTACACCATTTCCTCTTGTTGCGGCGCTAACTAATAGACCATTTTCATAAACTAGCGATACACTTAGACCATCAATTTTTTCTTCACAAACATATACTGGTTTTTCAATAACTTTAGATATTCTTTTTTCAAAATCTTTTATTTCATCTTCATTGAAAACATCCGGTAAGCTTAACATTGGCTTTTGATGAGTTATTTTTTTAAACTCATCTAATCTATCTCCCCCTACTCTTTGAGTTGGAGAATTTGGATTTATTAATTCTGGATAGCGCGCTTCTAAATCTTCTAGTTTGCGCATATATCCATCATACTCTTGATCGGTCATTGTGGGATTATCATATGTATAATATTCCTCACTAGCTTTATTTAAAATATAAACAAGTTCTTCAATTTCCTTCTCTATATCGTTCATATTTTATCCCCATAAACTATTTGGATATTTTCCCTCTTCAATTAATTTTAAAATTCTTTCTTGAACATCAGGCAAGTCTTCTTTATAAGTTAGACCAAACCATGGTGATTTAGCAACTTCATGATACATATTAATTGTATTGTCTTTTATCTTTGCTTTTAATGTGTATGGCAATAAACACTCGCAAGTATCTGTTAATTCTCCATGAATAAAATTATCAAAATCTTCATGTAGATACTTAAATACAGATGGTTTTAAGCCAAAGAAATTAATAGATACTGGAGTAGTTTCACTTATTTCAAGAACCTCATCAGTATTTAAACTTCTGGCAATTATTTTGCCGTCTTCTTCACCAATACTAGATTCTACTAAGTCTAGTATTTTTTTGTCGTCCAACTTAACAACAGCTCTTTTAACTGCTTCGCCAGTTTTACTCTTTGTTGCTCCGAATTCTTGTGTAACAGCTAAATAATCATTTTCATTAGCATTGCTTTCAAAGAAATCATTTACATATTTATATGCATCATAATCATTAAAGTCATCTGCATTTATAAGTAAGAATGGTCCATCAATATACTTTTCTGCTGCAAGTAAAGCATGAGTTGTTCCCCACATTTTAGTTCTTGTTTCGGGAATAACTACATCACTTGGAACATCTGTTAATTTTTGGAATGCATAACATACTTCAATTTTATCTTTAAACTTTTTAGTTATCTCATCAAAGATATCTACAGCTTCCTCTCTAATTATAAATACTACTCTTTTAAATCCGCATCTAACAGCATTGTATACTGCATAGTCTGCTAAGACTTCTCCACTAGGGCCTACAACTGTTGATTGTTTGTTACCCCCAAATCTTGATGCCATTCCGGCTGCCATAATTACTAACGATTTATTCATTTTTATTCCTCCTTAAACCCGTATAATTACTTAAAAATTTCTTAATGCCCCATCTTTTATTAAAGGCAATTGTTACAAATTTATCATCACAACTAACTACTACACCTCTACCAAAACTTAGGTGTTCTACCACCTCTCCTGGTTTATAGTCAATTCCTTTATCTAGATAAGATGAATCTTTATTAAATATTGATTGAGTTTCTTTTTCTTTCTCATCTTCAATCTTATCTATTAATGCTTTATTAATTTCATCTATAAATCTCGATGGTGGATTAGATTGTGTTTGACCATATAACATTCTTCTTTTAGCGTTGGTTAAATATAGTCTTTCTTTTGCTCTAGTTATCGCAACATACATTAATCTTCTTTCTTCTTCTTCACCATGTTCTTCTAGTGACATACTATGTGGCATAATGCCTTCTTCAAGGCCTACAACAAATACCACTTTAAATTCTAACCCTTTAGCGCTATGAATTGTCATCAAAGTTATGACATCTTTATCTTCTTTATGTTCTTCAACATCTGCGACAAGTGATATCTCGTCAAGGAAATCTTCAAGATTAACTGTACCAATTTCATTTTGATAACCTTCTGTAATACTTCTAAATTCCATTAAGTTTTCAATTCTTAAATCTGATTCTAATGTATGATCATCTTCAAGTGTTTTTCTCATACCTGAAACTTCTAAAACATAATCAATTAATTCCGTTAAATTTAAATTGTCTTTTTGTTTAATACAGTCTTGAATCATTTCTTTAAATGCTAATTCTTTACCAGATTCGATTGCATCAAACATAGAAGAATTTAGTTCTTCTGCCCTAGCATGAATTTTTCCTATTACTTTAGGTCCAATTCCTCTTTTTGGCTCATTTATTATTCTTTCTAATGCTGAGTC
>JAEEKZ010000056.1 GCA_016288635.1 Caryophanales bacterium | reverse complement strand
TTACCCATTAAATGAATAATCTCGGACTCTAAATTAAATAATTCTTCAGGATAAACCAAACTATAATTATTCTCCATTAAAAAACGGTCAAAAGTTAATAAAGTATCACTCATTTCACGTGCAAAATCCTTATTTAACATAAAGGAACGATTTCCCACTGATATATTAAAAGGAATATTCTTTGTACTTTTATCTAGCACTCTTTCCATATCGGGAAAATCAAAACCATGAAGAACTAAAAAACGAATAGTTCTAAAAAGTTTTCCATCTATCTTCTTATAATCCTTCTTGTTTGTATAAAAACCCGTTTTATGATGACTATTACTATACTCTATTGTAAATCTTGTATTTATGTCATCAGGATTCTGAAAATAATCATAGGTATCATTTTCAGCATAGCAAAAACATATTAGTTTCTTAATGTTTTTGCTTGCATTAACCATTGCATCTATTTGACTTTCAGAAAAATATCTATCATATTCTTCTTTTATTTTCTCTTTTGGCATACCAAATGCAATTTTTATAATACCTTTAGTAAAAGCATACGGATCAGTATAAGGATCCAAATGACCATGGACATAAAAATTATAAATTGTATCAGCAGATAATCCCCAATCGCAAAGTAAATCTAATACTCCGAATAATCCTGTTTCCTCCATATTCATAACAGGGCCAATATAACAATTTGAAGTTGAAAACCCTAATTTTGAACTTACATCTTTTGCAGTACCTGAAAATTGTAAATAAAACGCTCTATTTTTAATATCCTCTTCATTTTTTTGGCTTGATGCTATCACAAAAATACCCCCATTTGATACGTGTTATTATACATTTTTCCTTTAAAAAGTCAAATTTTAAGAATATATATCACAAAAAAGAAGCATTAACAATTATGCTTCTTCGAGTTATTATATTATACTTTTTTTAACTTGTATAAAAAAACAATCTTCATTTAGATTGTAAATTTATATCAAGTTCGAACAAATCGAACAAAATAATAAATGGTGCAGATGGTGGGAATCGAACCCACACGATATCGCTACCACTGGATTTTGAGTCCAGCGCGTCTACCAGTTCCGCCACATCTGCATGAACTAATTATAGCATACAAAAATCATAAAAAAAAGAAAGAATTATGAATTTTCCATATCTCTTTCTTTATATATTGATGTAAATAATTCCTTTGTTTCCTCTGGAGAATCAGTTTTTTCAATTTTAGGCAAATCATCTAAAGAAGACAAACCAAAATAATCCAAAAAGTCTGATGTCGTTTTATATAAATTTGGTCTACCAGGTAAATCACTTTTACCAACAATTTTAATCAAATCTTTAGCAAGTAATTTTCTCATAACACTAACTGACGATAAACCTCTTATTTCATCTATTTCTACTCTTGTTATTGGCTCATTATAAGCAATTATTGCAAGTATTTCTAAAGCAGCTGTAGTAAGCTTATCACTTGATTCCATAGTAATTAATTTTTGATAATAATCAATATGTTCTTTCTTAGTTGTTAACTTAAACGAATTCCCCAAAAAAGAAACTCTTATTCCTCTTGCATCGCTCTCATAAGTTTTTTGTAATTCTTTTAACAAAGCCTTTGCTTCATCAGTTTCAATTTCCATGATATTACATATTCTATCAAGAGTAATACCTTCTTCACCAACAACGAATAATAAACCTTCTAAAACACCTAATTTATTCATTTATTATCAGCTCTTTCCACATATATTTTTGCAAAATTTTCTTTTTGAGATAACACAACCTCTTTATCCTTACTCATATTAAGAATAGATAAAAAAGTAACAACAATATTCTCTTTACTATAATCATCAAACAAATCAACAAATTCAACTTTTTTTCTTTTTGATAATATATCTCTTATATAATTTGTTTTTTCTTCTACACTTAATTCCTTTTTAGTAATTCTAGTAGAAATTGGCTTTTGATATTGTTCTCTTTTACGCAAGTTCATGATAGCATCAACAAGATCTTGAACAGATACTGTACCATCATTAACCATTTTTGCATTTTCACATTCTAAATCTTTAAAAGATTCTGGTGCTTTAGTAAAGAAACTTTTTCTATTTTCTTCTAATCCTCTAAAAGCATCAGTTATATTTTTATACTTTTCATATTCTATTAATTTTTGCTTTAAATCTTCTTCAGAATTTATTGAATATTCATCATTTGTTTCTTCTTCAACATCTAAATTAATTAATAATCTACTTTTTAAATGAATTAATTCAGCAGCCATAACCAAATATTCACTTGCATCATCTAAATCTTCTTTATCAAGTGAATTAATAAACTCTAAATAATCATTAATAACTTTCTTTGTATCTATTTCATAGATATCCATCTTTGCAGACTTAACTAAATGTAACAATAAATCTAAAGGACCTTCAAAATCATTAATACATAAATTCATATATCCCCCTTATTCGCAAGAATATCCTCTTGCCTCCATTTCATATGAAATGATGCTAGCATAAGCACCATTAGGATAATACTTATCTTGTAATCTTTTTTTAGCTAATGATAAATCGACATTTATATTAATTTTAACATCTGTTCCATCTTCATTAACTTCCATACTATATCCTTCAGTATTACCATTATAATCAAAATAATCATCTTCATTATAAACCTCTGATGAAACAGTAATCTCATCAGTAATTTGCGTTAATGTTTTACTCTTTGTAAAGTTATAATAAATCATTTCCCCGCTCTTCTTACATCCCATAGTAAGAAATTCATCGTTATATAAGTTTTCTTTTATAACTATATCGTCATTTGATGGCGTATAATCCATCTCTTTTCTATTTGCTAACGCAGTTTTTTTAATTCTACTATAATCAACTTTTAATGCACTGAAATCAAATGAATAATCTTTCTTTTCACTTGCTGGAATAGTATCTTTTTCAAGTAAATTTCTTACTAAAAAATCCTTAGAAATTGTTCCATCTTCTTCGCTTGTTAACGCATAAAATTCAAGAAAATAATTGTATTTAGAAAGATTAACTTCTTCTTTTGATGTGTTTTCAATAGTATAGGCAATTGTTCCATTAGAAGCTGATATATTTTTTATGGCAAATGGTAAATCAGCATTTGCTATATCCTGACCATAAGCAACTTCAATATAATCAGTACTGTTAACTGGTACAACAGGAGTTGTAGAAGGATCTTTATCTACTAAATTAATGCCTAAATATTTTGAAGCATAAGCTAAAATATCATCTACAAAATATATTGAAGACATAAAAATAGCAATTACCAAAAAAAGAGGTATTAAAGATGCTCTTTTGCTTTTTACCTTTCCAATTACTGTTGAGGATAATTCAGTTGTATCTATTTTTCTAGCGTACTTACCCATAATCAACACCTATCCTATTCATGATAAAATTATATAATAATTTTTATATTTAAACAAGGTTAACATTTAGTATCTGGGTCTTCACAACCTTCAGATTCTATAGACGAACTAAATAAATCAAAATACTTCTTATACAATTCCTTCATAGCTTGAGATCCTGGCTGAGGATAATCAATACTTCCTTCTTCTAATGCCCATTTAACCTCAGAAACAAATTTACCTTCTTTAACATATATAACATCCGGAATATATTCCATTCCACTCAAAAATTCAGCAAGTTCTTTAACTTCGTCAATGTTATCAACACTATAATAATAAAGTTCTTTAACAGAAGTTTTATCATAAGCATCTAATAATGTTTCAACAACATATCTACTATTATAGTCTTTAGCATTGCCTAAAAATATAATTCCTGTTTTAAAAGTTTTCAATCCATCAGCATTTAAATATTTAATTTCTTTTTCATTATTAATTGATACTTCTTTTTTTAAATTATCAATTTCAACATTATTATATTTTTCGTATTCCTCTTTAAACTTATTAACTGGTTTATTTTGTTCGTCCTTATTATTTAATAAAAAGAAACATACTATAGTACCAATAATTAATATAAATATAATTCCGAAAATAGTCTTTTTCTTCATTTTACCCACCATCCACTGAAAAAAGAATAGCATATTGCCAAAATATAAGCAAAAAAATTTGCAAATTAAAAAATTTTTTCATATTATCTTTT